>JAISRJ010000162.1 GCA_031273705.1 Clostridiales bacterium | reverse complement strand
GCCATCAATATTACATCGTCCGGAATAACATAATCCCTTCCCTGGTACATCGCCCAAGCTTGAGCGGATTTTAGCAGATACAGCGACGCGCGTGGGCTGGCGCCTAACACAACCTCTTCCAGCTTGCGGGTAAATCGCGTTATCTCTACTATATAGTTATTTATTTTCGAGTCCACATATATAGATTCGGCAAGCCGCTGCAACTCAATAATTTGTTCCGCGCCCGCGACCGCCGACAATGCGCGCAAAACACCGCCTTTCATAAATCTATTAAGCATTTTTATTTCTTCCTCCGGATTTGGATAGCCCAAAGTTATTTTCATAAAAAATCTATCCAACTGCGCCTCCGGCAGCGGATATGTGCCAAGATATTCCACGGGGTTTTGAGTGGCGAGCACCATAAACGGCCGCGGAACCTGATATGTAATTCCGTCGACGGTAACTTGGCTTTCCTCCATTACCTCCAGCAAACTTGATTGAGTTTTTGGGGACGCGCGATTTATTTCATCCGCAAGTACAAATTGGCTCATAACCGCGCCGGGTTTATATTCAAAATCACCGGTTTTTGGATTATAGGCGGAAAATCCCGTTATATCCGACGGCATAATATCGGGGGTAAACTGCACTCGGCTAAATGAGCACGCCAACGATTTCGACAGAGCGGATACCAAACTGGTTTTACCGACTCCGGGAACATCCTCAATCAGCACATGCCCTCGGCAAGCCAACGAATTTAATACCAACTCTATCGCGAATCGCTTTCCGATAATTACCTTTTCTATATTAACTATTATATTTTTCATCGTCTTAATCGTTTGCCCGCTGTACATATCACACATCTCCCCTAGAAACGTTTTATCGCTCGTACCGCCAAATCCGATTCCCGCTTCAATTGTTCGCCTCTTGTTATAGAGGACGCGGGTATTTCACCTAAAATTCTATTGTTTTTTTCCAATAAGTGAATCAAATATTTATACAGTGTTAAATCTTTTCTTTGAAGCAGCGTCTTACCAAACGCAAATTCTTCATCAGAATATTCCCTCACAGGTTTATTATCGCATATCAACAGATTATAAAAGAATCCGTCCTCATAAATCAGTTCTTCGTCCGCTATATTGAGATTAAATGAAAACAATTCTCTTCTTAACGATGATACGTCTCTATGGGGCGCCAGAATTAACTTATAAAGTTTTTTGATCACATTAGATTTGGATAAATCCCGCGCGATAATATCGCGTATCGTCAATCCTCCCATTCCGGCGACTACCGCGCAGTCAGGGTTAAACGATTCCAGCCTGTCAAATCCGTTGCATGTAAGCGTCCGCACTCGGTCGCCCATTGCTCGCCCTTTAATCAATGTCTGTGCTTTTTTTAAAGCTGATTCACTAATATCTGTCGCAATCGCATAGTCCGCAAGCCCCCGTTCGCAAGCTTCGACCGGAATATAACCATGATCCGTTCCGATGTCCGCCAGCATACGGATATCATTAATTATCTTTAGTATACTTTCCAGTCTTTTTGACAGCAACATTATTTTCACCCCAATAAATTCTAGCACTCATTCTTTTTTACGTCTATTATCCAAGTCAAATTTTAGAAAAAAACTTTGTATTCCAAAGGTTGTATGCTATAATACAAAAGAACGCCGCTGAGCGGCTTGTAACCCATTCAATTATTCGGGGTGTTTTTATGGATCAAATTGTAATAATAGGACAAAACAGGCTTTCGGGCACTGTTAATATAAGTGGGGCAAAAAATGCCGCGGTCGCTATTATCCCCGCCGCAATCGCCGCAAATGGCGTTAGTGTTATAGAAAACTTACCTTGCATAGAAGATGTTAAGATTTTAGCAAAAGCTTTGGAAACCACAGGCGTTAAATGCTCTTTTCGCGACGACGATCATACTTTAACTATTGACAGCCGTAATATTCACAGTTGCGCCTTAACTTACGAACAGGCGCGCAATATGCGGGCATCCTATTATCTGTTGGGGGCGTTTTTGGGTCGGTTCAAACGAGCGGTTGTTCCATTGCCCGGCGGATGCAATTTTGGTTCGCGTCCTATTGATCAGCACATAAAGGGTCTAGAGGCGCTTGGCGCGGAAATAATTCAAGAGCACGGTATGTTGTACGCAACCGCGAAGCGATTAACCGGCGCTCATATTTATCTGGATATGGCCAGTGTCGGGGCGACCATTAATATCATGCTCGCGGCGATACACGCCGAAGGGGTTACAACCATCGAAAACGCGGCTAAAGAGCCGCATGTAGTTGACACGGCCAACTTTCTTAATATGCTCGGCGCGAAAATAAAAGGCGCGGGTACGGATAACATCCGAATCTCCGGGGTTTCAGAACTTCGCGGGGCAGAGTATCAAATTATCCCCGATCAAATCGAAGCCGGTACATATATGATAGCCGCCGCAATCACAGGCGGAGACGTTACAGTTCAAAACATTATTCCGAAACATATGGATTCCCTGTCAGCAAAGCTGCAAGAAATGAACTGCACTATAGAAGAAGGCGACGACTTTTTGCGCGTGACAGGCGGCAATCTGCAAGCCACGAATGTTAAGACAATGGTTTATCCGGGCTTTCCTACCGATCTTCAGCCGCAAATGACAGCTTTAATGAGTGTCGCTCGAGGTACCAGCGTGATTGCCGAAACAGTCTTCGACAATCGTTTTCAATATGTAACAGAACTGCGCCGCCTGGGTTGTGAAGTGACTGTGGAAGGGCATGTCGCCGTTATAGAAGGGTCTTCGGTGCTAACAGGCGCTCAAGTGAGCGCGACTGATCTTAGGGCGGGTGCCGCGCTTTGTATCGCGGCGCTAGCGGCAAAGGGCGAAACCGTTATAAGCAATATCAAATATTTAGATCGTGGATACGAAGATATAGCGAAAAAATTACAGGGGTTAGGCGCGGATATTACGCGCGTACCTGTTTTACCACATGTGAATTTTGCGCAATACGAGGACTGCGATAAGGTCAATGTCGGTTAAATTTTGTCCGCTACTAAGTGGTTCAAGTGGAAATTGTACTTATGTGGGATACAATGATACCCATATCCTGGTAGACGCGGGGTCAAGCGGCAAGCAAATTGAATTCGGTCTGCGCGACATAGACGTTGATCCGCGCGATTTGTCCGCTATCTTTGTGACACATGAACATTCGGATCATATTTCAGGTATCGGCATAATGTCGCGGCGATATAATCTTCCGATATACGCCTCTCCCTTTACTTGGCGCTATCTTAAACGGCACATGACCGCCGGGAAGATTCATGAAGATCTAACGCGCGTCGTCGAACCGGGCATAAAATTTCATGTCGGTGATATTTCGGCGTTGCCTTTTCAAATACCGCATGACGCGTCTCAACCGGTCGGATACAGTATTTTCGCCGACGATCACAAATTAACGATAGCTACGGATATTGGTCATATAACAGATTGCGTTAAGGATAATCTCGCGCGGTCGGAAGTTGTGCTACTTGAGAGCAATCACGATCTGGATATGCTGATAAACGGACGTTATCCAAAAATTTTAAAGGATAGAATTTTAAGTGATCACGGGCATTTATCTAACGCCTCGGCGGGGAAGCTGCTCGCGATGGTTTACAGCCCGTGTTTGCGATACGTGTATTTAGGCCATTTAAGCGAGGAAAATAATCGTCCGCTTATCGCGCTGGATACCGTCGGAAGTATATTGGAAGCGGCGAACATAAATACTATTAAATTAATGATAGCTGATCGATACGCCAGCAGCGAACCGGTTTTTTTGCCGTGAGTATTTGGCTCTCGTCGATATGCCAATGGAAAGAGTAACATCCTGCATGAATATACGTATAATAGCAGTAGGTCGTTTGACTGAACCGTTTTTTAAATATGGTCTTTATTATTACATAGAACGACTGAAAAAATATTGTGTATTATCTATTATAGAAATTAAAGACGAAAGTATGCCGGAGAATTTTAGCGCGTTACAGAGGAAAGCCGCGCTTGAAAAAGAAGGCGCACGGATTCTTGAATTAATTTCGCCTACCGATTATACTATCGCGTTGGCGATTGACGGCGATTTAATACGCAAGAATTTTTCTTCCCTATTATCCGAGCATACCGCAATTACCTTTATAATCGGTGGTAGTGTGGGACTGCCTGATTCCGTTCTAAAAAGGGCTAATAAAAAAATCAGCCTTTCTGGGCTGACATTTCCTCACCGGCTAACAAGATTAATTCTGCTGGAAGCATTGTATTTGGCTACACATTAATGGGATAAATTCCGAAGGGCGACCCGGCGGATACTGCCCCTTTTTGCTTTTAAAAATTTTTTGCAGAGATTAGAATTATGTAGTATAATACAGAACGGTTGTTTTGACACAAGTACGGGCGTTCCGCTGTCGGAAGTTGGAGAATGAACGTCCTTGCAGAAAGGAGGGACCGCATGAACGAATTAATCAGATCAATTGAACAGGCTCAGCTCAAAACCAATATTACGCCTTTTAAAGTCGGAGATACTGTAAGAGTATATGCGCGTATTGTCGAAGGTGTGAAAGAACGTATTCAAATGTTTGAAGGCGTGGTTATAAAGCGTCAAAACGGCGGCAGCCGTGAGTCTTTCACGGTTCGGCGCGTTTCTTATGGCGTGGGCGTGGAAAAAACTTGGCCGCTGCATTCGCCAAGGGTAGATCGCATTGAGGTTGTACGCAGAGGCGTAGTGCGCCGCGCTAAATTGTTCTATCTGCGTAAACGCATTGGCAAGGCTTCAAAGGTAAAAGAAGAGATTATGAAAAAGGTTGTAAAACCTGTGAACCGGTAACCCCGAAAACCACACCCACCGGCGGCAGACACCTGCCGCCGGTATTTGCCTTAACAAGATTTGAGATGATAGTTTGATACAATGGTATCCTGGGCATATGACGAAATCTATCAGAATGATGCGTGAAAACATCAAACTGGTTGATATTGTAATAGAAATTTTAGACGCGCGTATCCCGCGCAGCAGCGCGAATCCTGACATAATTGAGCTTGCAAAAGGGAAAAAACGACTGACTGTTTTAAATAAAAGTGACCTTGCTGACCCAGAGATTACAAAGCTTTGGGTAAAACATTTTGAGGGCAAAGCACTGGCAGTTAATTCTATCGGCGGAGACGGATTTGGCGAACTTGCAAAAGCCTGCCACGAACTGACACAAGAAAAGCTTGCAAAGGCAAAGCGTCAAGGGCGACTTTCCATTCCAATACGCGCCATGATTGCGGGGATACCCAACTCTGGCAAGTCTACGCTGATAAACCGTTTTGTTGGTAAAAATCCGGCAAAGACGGGCAACAAGCCCGGTGTAACCCGCGGCAGACAGTGGATTAGGCTGAAACAAGGCTTTGACTTGCTGGATACCCCCGGAATACTCTGGCCAAAAATCGAAGATGAGAGTGTCGGCGTTAATCTGGCCATCACCGGCGCTATTTCTGATAACGTCCCCGACGCGCTTGAACTGGCCGCGGCGCTGATTAGAATATTAGAAAAATATTATCCGCTGGCGATTTCGGAGCGATATAAATTAGAAGCTAACAAACCAAATCCTGACGAAGATAATATACTAAATAAAATTGCTCTGGCTCGCGGCTACGAAAAACAGCAAGCCGAATCTGATATTGATCGGGCGGCTTCGGCATTAATAAACGACTTCCGATCTGGTCGGCTGGGTAGAATTTCATTGGAAAAGCCGTAGCATACCCAGGAGAATATTATGAAAGAGCTTACTTTCGCCGCCTCTAATGGCGAGCACAACATTCGGGCTGTTGTTTGGACGCCAAAGAACCCAAAATATATCATTCAAATCGCGCATGGTATGTGCGAGTATGCCGAAAGATACGCGGAATTCGCGGAATATCTAATAGAAAGGGGCTTTGTGGTCTGCGCCAATGACCACGCCGGTCATGGAGGCTCCATAAACAAAACGAGAGGTTATTTCGGCAAGTCGGACGGCTGGAAACATATGGTCGATGACATGCATACGCTATATAGTATGGTAAAAAAAGAGTTTCCAAACCTTCCTGCATTTTTATTAGGGCACAGCATGGGGTCGTTTCTGGCAAGATCCTACTGCGCAAAATACGGAAAAGAGCTTTCAGGAGCGATCTTTTCCGGCACCGGCGACAAACCCGCAAGTCTGAACTTTGCTCTGTTTTTGTGTAAAGTCATGAAAAAACTTGGGCATGAGGAAAAAGAAGGCAAAATATTTTATGACTTTTCCACAAAGCAATACAACAAGCATTTTAGCCCGAATCGCACGGGTTCCGATTGGCTTTCAAGGGACGAAAAGCTAGTAGACGCCTTTATTGCCGAGGAACGCAGTAATTTTTTCTTTACTATCGGGGGATACTGCGACTTGTTTATGCTACTGGCGGACATTTCTGCAAGAGAATGGGCGGTGCGGATTCCAAAAAATTTACCCATATATCTTTTTTCAGGCGGCGAGGATCCCGTCGGAGATTACGGGCGCGGTGTGTTTAAAGTGTTCAAACGCTTAACCGCCGCCGGCTGTCACGATGTCTCCATAAAGCTTTACGGGCTTGGACGGCACGAAATGCTTAATGAAACTATTAGGCAGGAAGTTTACGCTGATACATATAATTGGTTATCCTGCAGGGGAGCTGCCGCCGGTTGATTAACCGCTGGTTGATTAACCGCCGGTTGATTAACCGCCGGTTGATTAACCGCTCGATAGAACGGAGAACTGGCACCTGGGTAATAGAACCGGCGGCAGAATGCCGTCAATGCGGACAAATGTTTTCGTTCTCAAGTATTAACTCATAATTGCGCTCATAATGGGGATTTTATATCTATATCATAAATTCCCGGAGGGCCTATGCTTAATATTATTTTGGCTGATACGGATCAAGACAATATTCGTAATATACGAACTTATATAAAAGGCACGTTTGCCAATCTTAAAATTGTCTCGGTGCTGACAGATCACGACCGCGAAGTTATAGATGTAATGCGGGATACTCTACCGGAACTGATTATCGCGGATATAAGATTCTTCGGTAATACCGGTTATGTTCTTATTCGTGATATACATGAGCGGTACCCGGATGTGCGATTTATCGTGTACGGGTATTATAATGACAGCGAGTATATGGAACACAGCCGAGACTTCGGGGTTTTGGAATATTTATACAGACCGCTGCGCCGCGCGGAATTATCACGCTGTCTGCATACCGCTATTAATTATTTTGAAAAAGCGGACATTACCAAACGTGAGGAACAGCACTTTGAGAATGAATACCAAAAGAAACTCCCCGTGTTTCGCGAGCTGTTCCTGCGCGATCTGCTAAATGGGCACATCACCGGCGACAGTGAGATCTACAAGTCATTTGAATTCTTTCAGATGAATTTTGAAAAGGGCTTTAACGTCTTTGTCCTGCGGATAGACAACTTCAAGAAGCTTTTGCTTATTTTAGACGAAACGGAAAAGCATATGTTAAGCTTTAAAATGGCGCATTACATCCAAGAACAATTGAAAAATTATCGTGTCGAAACAATAACAATTGATTTTAATACCGTGGTGGCCGTCTTGGGCGGCTACGAAGATTTGGATAAAATGATCACGTTGCTGGAGTCTCTTAAGAATATGATCTTTCAGCAAATGAATGTGCGTGTAACTATAGGATTGGGCAGGACATACGATAACCCGTCCGAGATTAATATTTCCTACAGAGAAGCCGAATCCGCGCTCCGTTACCGTTTCCATTTGGGTGAGGATTCCATTATTCCCATACATTATATGGAGCCGTCGAACAACCTGACCTATAAATATCCCTCTGATAAAGAGGATCGACTGGTTCGCACTGCCGTAATCGGTGAATATAATTACTGCAAGGTTTTGCTGGAAGAAATATTTGACTCACTGCGTGAAGCCCAACCGTTACCGGAAAAATTACTGCCAAAATTGATAATGAATATCCTTATTTCTATAAATCGCTATTTGAGTGAGCAGAATATTTCTATATCATCCAGCTTTACATCTTTCTTTTCCTCAAAAGAATTGCTGCGAATAAATAACATTGACGACGCTTTTATTTATTTGAATAACACACTAAAAAATTTTTGCGGGTTTATTCTGGATTATCATAAAAAATTAGATGACGATCTTATCAATAAAGCAAAAAATATCTGTGAAGAGCGATATTATGAAACCATTTCACTACCCAAGATAGCGATGGAGCTGGGCGCGACTCCAGAATACATTAATCGGCTGTTTATAGAAAGAGAAAATAAGTCACTTGTAGATTACATTATGCGCATACGGCTGGATGAAGTAAAAAAACTTATTCGCGAATCGGAATTAAGCGACGATATAATCGCGGTAAAAGTCGGTTATGAGGACGGTCGCCAGATGCGCAGCATATTCAGGCAATATGAAGGGGTAAACGTCTCCGATTACCGCCTGCAATACAACACACTCAGCAGCCAGATAGGAGCTATGAAAAGGATATAAGCGCCTTTTTTCAATAAAAGGGCTGAATACCGGATAATTTCCGTTATCCAGCTCTTTCGGTGAACCATACAACGGTTTTAAAAGCGCTATGCTTCGCTTACAAGTCTCTTGTCATGAGACTTGTTAGGGTATACGATTTTTTT
>JAISRJ010000095.1 GCA_031273705.1 Clostridiales bacterium | reverse complement strand
CTATAAACTCCGGCATTCCGGACAAGGCGATAAAATGTGTCGCCGCCCCGCTGATAAACATATTACAAGTAAATAAAACGGCGTATTTTATCCACGACCTAGATAATTCACCTTTGCTCTGAAAAACGACGTTCCTGTTTATAAAGAAATTGATGGTACCGGAGAGTAATCGAGCGGCGACTGTCGAAAAGATTATCCCTGCCGCGCTGTCTTGGAAAATAAACGCCCGAAACAGGGAAAACAGGGAGAGATCGATCCCTGCGCATATAAAAGAAGATAGGCTGAATTTCATAATTTCGCGGTAGATTAGTGCGGAATCCTTGACTGGACGAAAATGTGAGGAACGATTTTGCTCTATATATAAGGTTTGAATGTGGACTTTTACAAAACGAACGCCTATTTTCGCCATTTCTAGCAGTACGTTCATTTCGTATTCATATCTTTCCCCTTCTATTTGCTCGCAGCGATGAATCCATTTTCGAGGGATCCCACGAAGGCCGGTCTGCGTATCCAATCCCTTTATACCCGTTTGCAGGTAAAACACAGCGGAGGTTATTCGGTTGCCCCATTTGCTTTTCGTTGGTACATCTTTACCATCAAAGTTTCTTACCCCCAGAATGATACTGTCAGTGTTGGCTGAGAGAGCGAACGCGACTTTCTGTATATCCTCCGGATTATGCTGATAATCCGCGTCCGCCGTAATGTACCCGTCTATATCGGGATAAAATTTGGTAATATGATGGGCGGCGGTTTTTAGCGCCGCTCCCTTTCCTCTATTTGCACTGTGCGGAAGTACATCACATCCGATTGACTCCAACTTGTCGAAAATCCAATTTGCTTTTGTATCGCTTCCGTCGTTGACAATGATGAATATTGGATCAAATAAAGAGCGTGTTTCTTCAACGAGCTGGATTAATCTTTCGTCGGGGTTAAATGACGGTATTACAACTGCAAACTCGCACTTCATCAGAACTTCCCGTTCCTTTTTATAGTATCATTATACGAAGCGGCAGCCTTCATGTTATATCCGCAAGCGAAATCATTTGCCATCCATTGTCATTGGCAAATACTTACGCTCCGAGTATAATAATACTACATTTGCCTTAAAGAAGTATTAAAATAGGGAAGAATTTTCATTGGAAATATTTAGCTTTATTTTTGTCAATTTTATGAAATCGCTCTAGTGGCGGCGTTTATCATAGATAAAAAACTGCCGCACTAATTTTTTAGTACGACAGCCGCGAAAATTATTAAACCAATTCAATTATAACCTGTTCCGCCGCGTCGCCGCGTCTGGGACCGATCTTAACCATCCGTGTATACCCGCCTTGACGGCTGGCGTATCTGGGAGCAATGTCGTCAAACATCTTTGCCGCCATATCAACGGGTTTCCTCGCCGAACGCATTTTAGGACGGCTGCCAGAAATTTCCGTAACTGGATACAGTACGCTCAATATCTTACGTCTCGCGTTTAAGCGCGACGGATTATCCTTGCGAATCGTTTTATCGACAGTATTAAAAACGGTAACTCTCTTTCCGTTCTCATCTTGCTTTACGCGCTTTCCGTCTTTGTCTTTTCTGGGGACCTTTGCGGTTACGGTTTCTTCGGTATAATTGTCACGCTCTTTAATAGCCAAGGTTATAAGGCGCTCCGCGACGCGTCTCACTTCCTTAGCGCGGGTTTCGGTAGTTATTATTTTGCCGTGGTATAATAAATCGGTAGCAAGACTGCGCAACATAGCCTTTCGCTGGCTGGTTGTGCGCCCCAGCTTTCGATACATCATGAACCAACTCCTTTATTCTTCACTGGGGCTTAACTCCAACCCCAGTTCCGCCATCTTATTCAATACCTCTTCCAATGACTTGCGTCCCAAATTGCGCACTTTCATCATATCTTCTTCGGTCTTGTTGGCCAAATCCTCAACCGTGTTGATACCTGCGCGCTTTAGGCAGTTATAAGAGCGCACCGAAAGATCCAATTCCTCTATACTTAATTCCAAAACTTTTGCTTTTACGCCTTCCGGCTTGTCGTTAAAATTATTACCGGACGTGGTAATATTATTGGAAAGATCGATGAACAAATTCAAATGCTCGTTTAGTATCTTAGCCCCAAGACTTACGGAATCGTCAGGCGTTATTGTGCCGTTTGTCCAGACTTCCAGCGTTAATTTATCAAAATCAGTTATCTGACCGACTCTTGTGTCCTCAACCAGATAATTAACCTTTCGTACCGGGGTATAAATAGAATCTATCGGTATCAACCCGATAGGTTGATCCGGCTTCTTATTTTTCTCCGCGCCGACATAACCCCGACCCTTGGTTATAGTCAACTCAACGTACAATCTGGACTCTGGGCTTAGCGTGGCTATATGCAAATCGGGGTTCATAATTTCGACATCCATAGAAGTCTTTAAATCCCCGGCTCTCACGTCGCATTCGCCGGACGCGTCAATATACGCCGTTTGTGAATCTTCGCTTTCACTCTCAAACTTTATAGCCAGATTTTTTAGATTTAATATAATTTCAGCAACATCCTCTTTAACACCCGGTATTACGCTGAATTCGTGAAGCACGCCATCAACCTTAATGTTGCTGACTGCCGCCCCCGGCAGACTCGAAAGCAGAATCCTTCTAAGCGAATTGCCCAGCGTCGTGCCATAGCCACGCTGTAAAGGCTCTACTATAAACCGTCCGTAATTACCGTCCGACGATTTTTCTTCAATATCGATACGAGGCTTTTCAAAATCAAACAAAGCAGTTGAACCTCCTTACAAAAACCATATCTTGATTTACAATGAGTGCTGGAATTACTTAGAATACAACTCGACAATAAGCGTCTCGTGAACTTGAGTGTCAATCTGTTCACGCGTTGGTAAAGAAGTGATTGTGCCGCGCAGATTATCTCTGTCCGCGCTTACCCAATCCGGTGAAACGCGTGACGCCGTTACTTCCAGAATGTTTTTAAATCTCTGTGCCGTCTTAGCGCGATCTTTAACGTCAATCACGTCGCCGACCTTCACCTGATAAGATGGAATATTAACATTTTTTCCGTTTACGCGCAATAATCCGTGACGCACCACTTGCCGCGCCTCTGTGCGCGATCTTCCGAATCCTAAACGGTAGACCGCGTTATCCAAACGCAGTTCTAACAAGCGCAGTAAGTTTTCGCCCGTTACACCTGTCAAGTTATCAGCCTGTTTAAAATAATTGCGGAACTGTGCTTCCAAAACTCCGTATATGCGTTTGGCTTTTTGTTTTGCACGCAACTGCAAGCCGTATTCAGAAACTTTTTTGCGCGACGTGCCGTGTTGACCGGGCGCGACCGCTCTTTTGGCGTTGTTCATAGGGCAGCAGCTTTTAGAGCATTTCTCGCCTTTTAAGAAAAGTTTTTCGCCCTCTCTGCGGCACATACGGCAGACAGGACCTATATATCTGGCCATATAATTCCTCCTTTAAACTCGGCGCCGCTTGGGCGGTCTGCATCCGTTGTGCGGAACGGGTGTAACGTCTTTTATCATGGTAACATCCAATCCTGCCGCTTGTAAAGCCCGAATCGCGGCTTCACGCCCGCTGCCCGGACCCTTTACATAGACTTCAACCATGCGCAGACCGAATTCTTTAGCGGTGTTCGCGGCTGTGTCCGCAGCCATCTGAGCGGCATACGGCGTAGACTTACGCGACCCCCGAAAGCCTAATTGTCCGGCGCTTGCCCATGATAAGGCGTTACCGTCGGAATCGGTAATCGTGACAATGGTGTTGTTAAAACTGGACTGAATATGAGCCTGCCCTTTGTCAACGAACTTTTTCTCGCGACGACGGCGCGTAGCCGTTTTTTTAATTGTCTTTTTCGCCATCTATATACCTCATTTCTTCTTATTGGCAACCGTTCTCTTAGGACCCTTACGCGTTCTGGCGTTTGTTTTGGTCCGCTGACCACGCACAGTTAAGCCGCGTCTATGGCGAATGCCTCTGTAGGAGCCGATTTCGACCAAACGCTTTATGCTCATAGCTACTTCTCTGCGCAAATCGCCTTCCACTTTTTGTTCTTTATCAATAATATCGCGAATTCGCGAAACCTCGTCGTCCGTTAAATCACGCACGCGCGTGTCGAGATTAACACCCGCGCTTTGCAAAATTCGCACCGAACTGGGGCGTCCAATACCAAAGATATATGTCAACCCAATTTCCACACGTTTTTCTCTGGGCAGATCAACACCTGCAATACGAGCCATTATAATCTCCTTTTTTAACTTGGTGAACCTTTTAACTTGGTGAACCTTTTAACTTGATAAACCTTTTAACTTGATAAACCTTAGCCTTGTCTTTGCTTATGTTTGGGATTCTCACAAATAACTCTAATAGATCCTTTGCGGCGAATTATTTTACACTTTTCACAGATTTTTTTAACAGAAGGTCTTACTTTCAAAAAAGATCTCTCCCTTCTTAGCCTTATCTATTTGTCCCGCCAAACGATACGTCCTTTGGTTAGGTCATAAGGCGACATTTCAACCAGCACCTTATCGCCGGGAATAATACGGATAAAGTTCATACGCAATTTGCCCGAAATATGCGCCAATATTTTGTGTCCATTTTCCAACTCCACTTGAAACATGGCGTTCGGGTATTTTTCAGTAATCTTCCCCGTTACTTCTATCACATCATCCTTTGACAATGCTAAACCTCCTCATTACGAAAGCGCAACAACACATTTCTAATTTGTTCATCCCGCAAGTTTCCTTCAACCAGCCGTTGGGCGATTTCAGAAAAGATGGAATCCGTTATCTGAATGTGAATAACCTTCTTTTTCTTAGGTTTGGAAAGCTTGCGCGTCCGACCGTCAGCCAGAAACACATATTCGCCGTCTACATGCACTATTACAAATGGATTGCCTTTGTCATGACCGCGCTTACAGATCACTATTCTACCTACAGTATACATTACGTACCCCTCATACCATAGATAAAATCTCCGGCGCGCCGTCTGTTACCAAAATAGTATTTTCGTAGTGCGCCGAATTTTTGCCATCTCTGGTAACAACCGTCCAATGATCGCGTAGAATCCGGACTTCATGTGTGCCTTCGTTGACCATAGGTTCGATTGCCAATGTCATTCCCTTAACCAGGCGCGGCCCTCTTCCCTTTTGCCTAAAATTGGGAATTTGTGGATCTTCGTGCATTTGCCGGCCCACACCATGCCCCACAAATTCCCGAACAATGTTATACCCGTTCTTTTCCGCCGTCTCTTGTACGGCGGCGCCCATTGCCGGCATCAGCCTCGAACGGATATCAAGGGCGGCCATGCCCTTCGTTCTGGCGGAGCTCGTCGCGCTGATGTTCATTACCTATATCCCCGATCTGGTGTTGT
>JAISRJ010000089.1 GCA_031273705.1 Clostridiales bacterium | reverse complement strand
GCGTGGTGCAACACGGGATTAGCGGAAATAAATATTTCCATTTCCCTACCCAAATGGTTAAAAGTATTTCGCGCCGCAAGTTCTATATATAATTGCGGAGACACAATCGCGCTTAGAGAAAACCGCAGAAGATAAACCGCCAACCCCAAGATAATCACCATGGCGGTCAAAGACAATATTTTTCTAAACAAAGGCAATCGTGGAGCGCGAATTTCAAAAATACGAGGTTCATCAATATTACCGGGTTCATCGTAATTTTCTAAACTCATATGCAGACCTCCGCTTCTATAACCAGTTTATCGCGACAAACTTTTTTCGTCAAGACGAGTTTGGTTAAAAATTCTTGCGTAGGGTAAATTTGCAATATATACTATGATGGTTTAAAGTGACAATCATCGGAGGATAAACATGCGCACGAGGAAAAAAAACTGGACGGCTCGTGAACTTGCTGAAAACGAGCGGATAATAAAAGAACCGCAAAATCTTTGCGGCAAATGGCGGGAATATTTTGGCAATGTAAATCCTATACAACTGGAAATAGGATGCGGCAAAGGAAAATTCCTGGCGGCGTCGGCACAGGCTTTTCCGCAAATAAACTTTATCGGTATAGAACGCGACCCTACAATACTTGCGCAGGCGGCTCGACTAGCCCGCAACACACCCGGCCTTTCAGCATATATTATAAGCGAGGCCGAAGCGATGTCGGAGTATTTTGCGCCCGGAGAAATAGAGGTTCTGTACATACAATTCTGCGACCCGTGGCCGAACAAAAAGAAATGGGCTAAACGCAGACTTACGCATGGCCGGTTTTTAGATATTTATTACAGCCTGGGAATAAATGTCATTCACTTTAAAACCGACAACAGAGCCCTTTTTGATTTTTCGATCCAACAGTTTTCTGAAAAGAACTGGTTATTGAGAAATATCTCATTGGATTTGCACTCGACACCGCAAGATACACGCTTCATAACGGAATACGAAGCAAAATTCGTAGACCTGGGTATGCCAATATATCGGTTGGAAGCTGTTAAACCAGCGAAAGGAGATTTGTGTGAACGTCCACACCATCAGACTAAAGAATCGGATTCGTCAAATGCTGTACACTCCGAAAAAGAGTCGAATAATAAATCAGGATACATTAAAGACTTTGGATGAACTGGAACAATCACTGGAAAAAAGCTTGAGCGGACATACACCAAAAATAAAAAGACGCCGAAGGCGTTAACGCCGCCTGCCGTAAATTTCTGTTAGCACCAGACCACATTCCGCCTCACGGCGGCATTACGCCGTGGGGCGGGTTGAAAATTCACGCCTTCCCCTCGTTTTCGGAGAACAACATTTTATATCTTTGGGTATCCACCACCGAACCATATGGACTAAACGCCTTAAAACCCATTATCAACTCGTCTATAGAGGCTACCCCATTTGTCACCAAATCACTGTCATGGAATGTTATCGGCTCGCACGCCCTTTTACCCGCGCCTATCTCTCTTATGAAATAATGCGGCAGCTCGATCCCGTTTACCGAAACATCCTTTGTCTCTAATGAAATAGGATTCTCCGTGTTGTTTTCGACATATATGTATATCTGCTTGCCAAACAAAGCGTCGTCTTGCTTCATACTCGCAACTTTAATTACCAGTCCGCCTTCGTTTATTACTACCGAACCGCTGAATTGATATTTCTGTATGTATTTACCATACATCGAAGTCGTCACAATAACCGGATCCGACTCGTATAAACTCTCATCCGCGACTTCAGATATTTGAAACCCTATGTTCATCTCGGTAAAAGTTACAATACCAGCCGCGTTAAGAGCCAGCGGATTAAATATTACTTCTATGTTGTCGTTAAACCCCTTGGGAATTGTATATTCTTTATCGTCGTAAATCATGTAGCCATTAACCGACGAATTTTTAAGTTTTATACCATAACGTTTCTCAGAAAGATTTTCGACACTAAGTACCAGCGTAGGACCCGAGTCGGGCAACATATTAAGAGCGACTGCCGTTATCTTTAAATCATTCATATCATATAGAACTTTTTCTTGTATGGCCGCGTGCATAAAGCCATATTTGGACTCTCTCTCCAGTTTCTTCTCATCGGCGCACCCAGCCAATAATGTCACAGTCAAAAGTATCACAATAAAATGTAAAAATCTGTTATCGGAATTTAGAAATGATAAGCTCTTTTTCAACATATAAAACCAGCCTTTCGCCACAAAAACTAATTAGCTGTTGAGGTTGTTGCACTCGCGGGTATAACGCTGACACGTCCCAGTCTCTATTTTATAATATGGCGAAAATATTGTCATTAGTTAATTATTGGCTGCGGCTGCCAAAAGACTTAATCCGTTTAATACAGCATGGGATAGCATGCCGGCGTAAAGGCTTCTAAATCTAAGAACCAGCACAGAAAACAAAATCCCCGATAAACACGCCGTTGGGAATTGCGTCAAATCCAAATGCGAAACTCCAAAGATTACCCCGGACAAAACAACGGACAAATAAGAGCGTTTCCCTTCATCCAGAGCCTCCAAAGCATCCAGGAGTATCCCGCGATATATTATTTCTTCTGTTACAGGCGCGACGATCACGACGGCCAGAAAAGTTACCACGGGGTTCTCCGCAATCAGTATATGAATAAATTGATCTCTCGGCTGTCCCTGAATGAAAGAAATAATTATCGACACGGCATAAAGCGGAACAGCAAAAAAAACGGAGCAGATTATTATAAAAATAATCATTTTTAATTTTATGGATTCTAATCGAAATATTCGCGCGAATTCGCGACCGGAAATAAACGCGTATAAAGTAGGTATTATTAAAAGCGAAACAGATTCCATCACGACGGTTCTTAACCCTGCGTCATATGGCAGAATCCACGCGAACCCCCTCACGACACATTTAGATACTGTCAGCAGTCCGATGAACAACAGCGGCCGAAAAAATTTCCCTCCCTGAAAGGGCACCCGTGATGGTGTGGTCATAACCATAACCTCACGTATCTTCCTGCCCGGTGACTTCGTGACCATTCGCCGCCATGCGTTTGCGATATTGGTTATTCAATGTTTCGGAAGTTAAATTCCGAATAATAGCCAAGATAGGCACCCCGAAGAACATCCCCAACGGACCGCCGACCGCCCTTCCTATCAATATGGCGAATATAACCAGCATAGGAGGCAAACCGATAGAGTCGCCCAGTATCTTTGGACCTAGGTACGCTCCGTCAAATTGCTGTAACACAAAAATTACAAGCAATACCCATGGCGCCATGTCAGGTTTTGCGGGCAATACTATTAGTGTAGCAATCACTGCCCCAACTATCGGTCCGAAATATGGTATCATATTCGTAATCCCCACAATCAGCGTTATCAGCAGAGCATACGGCGGTTTCATAATCAAGGTAATGAAGAAGAACATTAAACTGATAATCAACGAATCAATCGCCTTGCCGATAATAAATTTTTCTATAGTTAGATTAGACAACGCGGCGGCTCTGATTATCTTTTCGCTGACCCTTTTTTTAAATAGGAGACCCAATGATCTTTTTGATAGTTCTTGATAGTATTCTTTGTCGCTGAGCATATAAAAAGCGATGAATAACCCCAGTATAAAATTAAGCGCTGTGTTGGCGGCGTTCATAGTTCCAGCCAATAGTGTGTTCATAACATTGGTAAGCGACGACAACCCTGTTATAATCGGCTGTAATATCCGATTCATCAGCTCTGATAAATCATAGCTGGACGGTAATGTTATATTCAGCGCGGTCAAAAATCTGGCAAGAGTACTGTCTCCACCCAAATATTTATAAAACACGTCTAAATAGTATTGTAAATCTCGCGGCAGCTTGTTTATCAAACTGGCGGTATTGTCAAAAACCTGAGGTATTAAAAATGATATTACCCATGTCAAACATCCGAAGTATATTACATAAGTTAAAGTAATGGCTAATAATCTCTTTGTTTTCGCACGGGTATGGAAAAACGCAATCCGTCTGAACACAACCGATTCCAAATATCTGACTGTGGAGTTCATAAAATACGCGATAAAAAACCCAAATATAAACGGAGCCAGCAGAGATTTTAGAAAATTAAGGATATTGTTAATCGATTGTCCGATCCCTGCAATATTCCATACAATTTTGCCAAGAATAATAGAAAGCAAAACAACGCATAGTGTGTAGATACAAATTTCAAGATATTTTTTGTTTATATTTAGTTTCTTCATATATAGCCTCCGCGCGTAGCATTAATTATTCAATTTAGTATATTGGAAAAAAGATTTGTTTTCAAGAGCATTTATGTATATACTAGTGCTAATTAATCATTGAGGTGTGTCATGTCTGAATCTAACGCGGCAAAGATTAAAAAAATTAGTATCCATAAAGCAAAACCCAGCATGATTCTTGGGCGTGACGTGGTTCTGGATAATGGCATTGTACTTCTCGCAAAAAACACCATGCTGAACGATACTAACTACGTCAAGCTGCTAACCAGCGGCATAGAAAACATTTATGTTAACCAGGGTTCTATAGAAGAGCAAGTGGAATATTTTACGGAAAAAGAAGCCAAAGCCGTCACCCTGGAACGCCAGCGCGTGCCCGTTGAGGAACGCCCGGATTTTATTGAATTTGAAAATACAGTTAATGACAAAACCCATGACGCGAAAAAGTATATTCACGCTATAAGCAATGGCGAGAATGTGGACCTTAACCTGCTGTTTAGTATTACGGACGATATTATGAACGGTCTGCGCTGTAAGACGGATTTTCTTACCTATATTGGATTCATAAAAGAAACCGACGAGCATACCTATCATCATTGCGTAAACGTTTCATTGCTATGCAACCTGTTCGGTCGCTGGATAAATATGGACAAGGAAGAATTGGAAGAACTTACTATCGCAGGTATGTTGCATGACATTGGCAAGACGAAAATTCCTAACGAAATTCTAAATAAAAAAGGCAAGCTGACCGATCAAGAATATGCCATAATGAAAAAACACCCTATTTACGGTTATAGACTGCTGCACGACCAAAACATTTCCGACGCAATAAAACTGGGCGCTTTAATGCATCATGAGAAGATGGATGGTACCGGTTATCCTATGGCTGTAAAAAGCGAACGGATCAGTAAGCTTGCAAAAATCATTGCTATTTGTGATATTTATGACGCTATGACTTCTAATCGCGTATATAGAGATAAAATCTGCCCATTTGAGGTGATAAAAACCTTTGAGACAAAAGCCTATGGCGAATTAGATACCCATTATTTATTGTTATTCTTGCAGAACATCGCATATACCTATATCGGTCAATGGGCTATCCTGACTGGCGGAATAGAAGCGGAAGTTATTTTCATAAATCGCGCTCAGCTTTCCAGACCAATAGTCCGCACAGAAGATAATAAATTTATAGATCTCAGCAATATTAAGGACATATCCATTGAATCCTTAGTATAGCGCTGGAATTATAAAGGAGGGGAGGCTTTAGCTGCCGCGCTTTATGAAGGACAGAAAATTTATTTCGAGTAATCTGCTATTATTATTGGAATTGCTGGCATTATCTACAATCGTCTCGTTGATGGTTTGGTTTTACGATAAATTTATCCATCAGTCGCCATTGGCGTTTTTGGTATTCGTAAACGCCTTTATCATCGTCGCGCTGTATTACATTTTAAGATGGTATCACGGATTACGGCTAAAACGCAATATTGCCGATATGTGCCGGGCATTGGATAATATTTTTGTGGATACCGTTAATTACACTTATGAAAAGGGAGAATTACAGAAGTTTTATAATTCTTTGGCTAATCTAAAAGCCACTTTGCGCAAAAAGGACGAGACACGACAAGAGGTTTTGAATGTAGTAAACTCCGTAGCTGTTAATATGGACTTTGAACGTGTGCTGGAAGATTTGATGCCAAAATTAATCGGCGTTACCGGCAGTAACTGCTGTGCCTTTTACAGCTTAAACAGTCAGACAAATAAATTGGAGATAAAACAATCGGTAGGGTTTTCCAAAAATATATATTCGGAATTCGATTTCAGCTTGGGTGAGGGTTTGATTGGGGAAGCCGCCTTAAAGAATCAAACAACCGTATGTTTGGATATACCCGACGACACCATGTTTTATATTAGAACTTTTTTGGGTAAGCTAAAGCCGCGCAACATGCTGATAGCGCCGATTTACTACCATGAGCAAATGACCGGTGTTATGGTTTTCGCCAGTATTCATGAATACACCCCAGAAGAACTTGAAATGGTGGAAATGATAAAGTATTACATCGGTGTGGCGGTCGCAAACGGCATGACCTATGAGAAAACGAAAAGGCTAAGCAACGAACTCAAGTTTCAAAATAAGTTGATACAAAACTTGAACGAAGAGTTAGAAAAAAAGGTGGAAGATCGCTCGTTCTTCCTCAACAATATTATCGACAGTATTCGGGATTACGCAATCTACGCCATAGACAAAAGCGGTATTGTTCTTACTTGGAATAACGGGGCGGAGAATTTGCTGGGCTTTACGCAGGAGGAGACTCTCGGCAAGCATATTGAGAACATCTACCAGCCGGAGGAAAGAGAAGATGTTCGCCGGCGTATGCAGATTGTATTAAATGAGGGCAGATACGCGGAAAACGGTTGGAAGTTCCGAAAAGACGGTATTAAATTCTACTATGAAATGCGTATGTTTTGCATGTATAACGACAAGAAAGAGATTATCGGCATAACAAGCGTTACCAAAGATATTACAAATATAAAGAATATTGAGAGCGCGCTATGG
>JAISRJ010000078.1 GCA_031273705.1 Clostridiales bacterium | reverse complement strand
CATAATACATCACCTCCATTTTTTCTATAACAAAACTCATAAAGATAAATCAGTATTTGTGATGTATGAAACAGAATCGCGTTCAACTATTGTCAAAGGAATAGAAATGTCCTGCCTTGGCATTACAGGCGATAGAATATTAGTGATAATCAGTTCCATAGCCGCTTCACCTTTTTTAGATATGTCCTGCCGAACCGTAGTTAAAGAAGGTTCGGCAAGCCGCGCCAAATGTATGTCGTCAAAGCCCACTATGGACATATCTTTGGGAATATTAAGCCCGCTTTTCCTAAATCCCTTTATCGCGCCCACCGCAATAATATCCGCTGTGGCGAATACTGCCGTTATATCTTTATTTTGTGATATTTGTTCCGCCGCCGTGATACCATATATGTAGCTGACATCGCCTGAAAAAACCAATTGCTCACTATAATCTATCCCTTTGCCTTCAAGAGCGTCGCGATAGCCCATAAGCCTCTCATGGTTCACGCCGTAATCCTGAACAGAACCGGATATAAACGCGATGTTCTTATGCCCGTGTTCTATTAGGTAATTAGTGGCAAGATAAGCGCCGTGCCTGTCATTGACGCCAACATTATGAAAAAAGTGATCGCTCCTGTAACAATCTACC
Organism: Clostridiales bacterium; assembly: GCA_031273705.1. GTDB lineage: Bacteria > Bacillota > Clostridia > Lachnospirales > WQUN01 > JAISGK01. The sequence continues at coordinate 4,103 of JAISRJ010000078.1, read as the reverse complement.
ATAACAATCGGTATCTGCAGCTTTTTATATTCATTGATTTGTGACGAAGGATACATGCCGACTATGATAATCCCATCCAGGGAACGATTTTTTGCGATTTCCACATAGCTCTGCTCAGCGGTCGTACCGGAAATAAGTACATGATACCCATTTATCCTGGCGGTATATTCTACAGAGCTTAAAAGATCGCCGTAGAAGGGATTGCTGAAAACAAACTTCTTGCCCGGTTCCGTCTGCGGGATTATAACGCCCACCAGTTTTGAAAGACCCTTATTTTGCTGCCTAGAAGTTACCAATGTTTGCGCCGCTTGATTGGGGACATAACCCAGTTTCCGAACCGCGTCAAGAACTTTTTCCGTTGTTTCGGGGCTTATAGTTTGCGATTCCTTGTTATTAAGCACATAAGACACTGTTGCGGTTGAAACGCCCGCTTCGCGGGCTACGTCTCTTGAACTCACTCTTCTTGCCAAATATATATCACGTCCTATATCCTCACTTAATCGTTTAAGTAAATAATATCATCTACGCAAATTAATGTCAAGTATTTTCCGGGGAAAGTATTTTTCGGGGAAAGTCACCCCGTATAAAATCACGTATAAAATCGTATAAAATCGACAAATAAAAATACTGGCTTAATCGGAGATAATGCGGTATACTAAAGGAATGCGTTATTATTCACAAGGAGGGAAGTTGATTGGCGTTTTTAAGGAGTTTATTTACCGCTCAGGACATGACGGAAGGTTCCATTTGGGGAAAGCTTGCCGCTTTTTCCATTCCTCTTTTGATAGGGAATATTGTCCAACAACTATACAATACTGTTGATTCGATAGTGGTCGGTCAGTATGTAGGTGATGTCGCGCTTGCGGCCGTTGGTTCCGCGTTTCCAATTATTATGCTGATTTTAGTGTTGTTTATGGGGGTTTCGACCGGGGCAAGTATAATGGTTGCGCAATACTATGGTGCCAAAGATCGTAAGACCCTTTCAAAAACAATCGGAAGTACAATCAGTTTAATGCTTATTTCCAGCGTGATTGTTATGATTGTCGGTCCGCTTGTAACACGGCCATTGTTGTTGCTTCTTCAAACCCCGGTTGAGGTTCTGGAACTTTGTGAGGATTATTTAATAATTATTTTCATTGGAATAGCCGGTATGGTATTGTATAACGGCGTTTCCGGAATTCTGCGTGGTATGGGCGACGCGCTGGTGCCGCTGTTGATTTTATTTTTCGCTTGCATGCTTAACATCGCGCTGGATCTGCTGTTCGTCGCCGTATTCGGTTGGGGGGTCGCGGGTGCGGCTTGGGCTACTGTTGTCGCCCAGTTGCTATCGTCTGTGCTTTGCTTCATGCGTTTGTCACGGCTTAAAGATATAGTGGATTTAAATCTTGGCATGTTAAAGCCGGATAAGGCTTTGTGCTTGCAGATAGGCAAATTGGGGCTGCCGGCTGCCTTGACTCAAATGATTTTCTCACTGGCAAATATTGTAGTGCAATCATTGATTAACAGTTTCGGCACGGAATTTATCGCCTGTTCCGCTATAGTTATGAGAGTGGACGGGTTCGCCATGATGCCGAATTTTACTTTCGGTATGGCAATGGCGACATTTGTTGGGCAGAATATCGGCGCGGGGAAAATGGACAGAGTAAAACAAGGTGTAAAATCAGGAATGATTATGGGGGTAAGTGTTTCGACTGTAATGGTCGTTTCGATGCTATTTTTCGGTAAAGCTTTGATGCGGGTATTTACGAGTACGGCTTCTCTGATAGAATACAGCAACAGCATGTTAAGAGTTCTTGCCGTGGGTTACATATCAATGGCGGTTATGCAGATTTTATCCGGTGTAATGCGCGGCGCGGGCGATACAATGTCACCTATGTGGATTTCATTGGCGACGACTGTATTTTTAAGAACGCCGCTGGCGTATTTGATGGCGTATTTAACACGCTCCCCTGAATATCCGAATGGCAGACCGGAAATAGTTTTTATTTCTTTATTGGTTGCTTGGGTTATCGGGGCTGTACTAAGTGTGATTTTTTACCGGATGGGAAAGTGGAAAAGCAAGAGTGTTGTGTCGACCGAGGTAGTGACCCAAGAGTAGGTATTGCGGAAAATAGCTGACTTTAAGCGGAATAGCAACGCCCCCCACGGAGAGGGGCGTTGTTTGAGAGGTTTAATATGCTCTTGCCCAATATACCATGTGTTCCGCTTTTTCGCCGCAAGCGACGCATGTATCTGAGATATGCTCTTGTTCAAACGGAATATTGCGCGAGGTAGCGCCGGTGCGCTCTTTTACAAGATCCTCGCAGGATTCGGATCCGCACCACATAGCTTTTACAAAGCCTTGATTGGTATTTAGTATCTGAGACATTTCATCCAAACTCTTTGCGGAAAATGTCCTGCTTTCCATGTGAGATTTTGCTTTTTCAAGCATGTTAGTTTGAATTTCATTCAACAAACGGTTAACAGTGGATTTTAATTCTCTCAAATCTATTGCCTGTTTTTCCCCTGTATCCCTTCGGACTAAAACACATTGGTTTTTTTCTATATCCTTGGGGCCGAGTTCTAAACGGATCGGTACGCCCTTCATTTCATATTCGCTGAATTTCCAGCCGGGGGATTTATCAGTTGTATCCATTTTAACCCTTATATCCAATGCCAGCAATTTGCGCAGTTCTTCCGCTTTATCCAACACACCGGGCTTGTGCGCCGCTATCGGAATAATAATCACTTGTACAGGCGATACGCCCGGAGGAAGAATAAGTCCGCTGTTGTCGCCGTGTACCATGATTATTCCGCCAATCATGCGAGTGGTAAATCCCCAGGATGTTTGGTGTACATATCGCAGTTGGTTATTTTTGTCGGTGTACTGAATATCAAACGCCTTCGCGAACCCGTCGCCAAAATTATGACTGGTTGCGGATTGCAACGCCCTGCCGTCACTCATAAGGCTCTCGATAGAATAAGTGGCGTTAGCCCCCGCGAACTTTTCACTGTCAGACTTGCGTCCTTTTATTACGGGAATGGCCAATTCATTCACGCAAAATTCCTCGTAGATGTTCAGCATTCTGATTGTTTCCGCTTGGGCTTCCTCCTCGGTGGCGTGCGCGGTGTGCCCCTCCTGCCACAAAAATTCCCGTGTACGCAAAAATGGGCGGGTTGTTTTTTCCCATCGCACTACCGAACACCATTGGTTATACAATACAGGCAAATCGCGCCAAGAGTGAATAAGATTGGCGTAATGAGAACAAAACAGCGTTTCGGACGTTGGTCTGATACAATACTTCTCGGTTAATTTCTCCGAACCGCCTTGTGTAACCCAAGCCACTTCCGGCGCGAAACCCTCTACATGATCCTTTTCTTTCTGCAGCAGAGATTCCGGAATCATTAACGGCATATAGACATTTTCATGCCCTGACTCTTTAAAACGCGCGTCTAAACCTTTCTGCATCAGCTCCCACACGGCGTATCCATATGGGCGAAAGACTATGCAGCCGCCCACATCCGAATAATCCGCCAGGTCCGCCTTTTTTACGACATCCGTGTACCACTGCGCAAAATCGTCTTCCATATTGGTAATTTGTTCAACCATATTCTTTTTTTCAGACATAACTCTCTCCAGTTTTACAGTAGTGGTATTACATGGCAGTTACACAAAACAAGCGAAAAAAGTGAACTTTTCCGTTTGTTTTTTATATCACTATAGTATCATTAAAATAACCAACGCGACTAACGTAGCCATTCCAAGCGCGACTGTGACACATCCCAGACAGCCGGAGCCATATCTCCGTCCATAATGAGGCGGATGAAAATGTCCGTGCGACCCGTGATGTCCATGATGGAAGCCGCCAAAACCTCCGTGTCCGTGATGACCTCCACCGTGCCCATGACCTCCACCGTGCCCATGACCTCCGTGTCCACCGCCAAAGTGTCCGCCATGTCCGCCGTGATGAGCGGAAATTCTAAAATTGTTATTCATATATAATCCTCCTTCGCGTTATTTAATAGGAGCGCGACCGGGCAATGATCGCTGCCCCAAACCGAATCATAAATCTCCGAATCATTTATTAACGTCTTGATTCTATCCGACACGATAAAATAATCAA
>JAISRJ010000017.1 GCA_031273705.1 Clostridiales bacterium | reverse complement strand
ATACCCGAAGGTTGTAAGCCGGTTTACACATCACGACAGAAGCCAAAGCGTAAGCGCGGACGTCCAGCCACGCCAAAGGTCGAAAAGGGTTTATAGTACAAAACCACGCAAAACTCAGACTTTTATGTGAAAATATAGGGGGATATAATAAATATCACAGTAATTTGTCGAACAAAAAACCGCCGCAATCTCACTATGGATTGCGGCGGTTTTTCGACTGTATGTAATTCGCTTTTTTATCCTGTCTTTTTTTCGTTCCATCCGTTTTCCCCCGGCAGGGATAACTGACGGAAAAACATGGCCGTCAATAATCCCCATATTGTGATTTAATGGGAATTATAACGGGGAAAACTCTTTTTTAACTCGTTATTTCCTCTTTTTTACCTCTTTTTTTCTTCGATAAAACGACAAAAAAACAGCCTGTCAGGCTGCTTTTTAAGGGATATATAGAATAAAGAGTCGAAATCACTTTCTATTTGTCGTGTGGCGCGGTGAATTTGTATCCAACCTCTCTGACATTTTCGATATATTCATAATCTCCGGCAACTTCTTTTATCTTTTTCCGAAGTTTGAGTATGTAATCCCAAATGGCGTTGGATGACACTTCGTCATATTCATCGCCCCATACCCGGCGATATATTTTTTTGTAAGATAAAGCTATATCATGATTGGCTATCAGTTAATACAGGAGATCATATTCTTTCTTTGTGAGTTTTATATTTACGTCATTGCAAAATATCTGATGTGAAGTTGCTGAAACAAGGAAGCCGTCATAGATTATCATTCCGGTTGGTAATTTAGGTTGCTTGTCCCGTTCGTTACAAGGCAATAATTGAGCCAGAGCCAATCGGACATTCAATTCAACATTGCTGTTGAATTTCGTATACACATCTGCGCCGTTATGAAGGGCTATTACTTCTTTCTCTGTCGTGTAATTCGTATCAATAATAAAAATAAACGTCAGCGCGGTTTCTCCCATTGTTTTCAGCAGAGGCAAATAATTCACATTATCCGCGTTGATAGCTGTAAACAAAAACGGTTCCTTTGTGAGCTTTTCAATGGCTTCCTGCATGGAACTTACCCTAACGGTGGATATACCGTGCTTCAGCCATTCGGTCTGTTCACGCATTGAAACTTCTATATTTTTATCGACAACTAACATCGGCCACTTCATAAATCTCCACTCTCTTTTTAAAAAATAACTCCGCTGTTTGCTTGTAGCGTGACGGTGGAGTTTATGATACTCAACCAGTATAAAAAATGTTTCTTGCCCGTCTGTATAGGCTGGTAGTTTTGGATAACATTACTTATTCATCCATGAGTTGTGAGTATATGTTTAACCACTAAAATAGGATGATAAATTAACATCCTTGGCCCCGCCCATCGCATAACAGTTCGGATTTTTTCCCTCATATCTGGACTGTAACAATTGGTTTTACAACTGCTGCAAAAAGTCTTGGTTTCCATATGAGTACAATGTTCAGAACGGTTTTGGGCGTAAGACAACAGCCCGGCACAATTATAACAAAGTATTCCCTTTTGTTCGTGATGATTTTTACGGCAATACAGAGAAATCATCATTTGTATGACTGCTTTTTCCTTCTCCCGCTTTACCAACGTACTTTTCATCAACTCATTCTCCCGTGCTCCACCGTATGTACCACATCGGCGATACCCATTGTGGACTTTCGGTGAGACACCAATACTACGGTCTTATTATCGCAGACGTGCCGCAAGGAATGCAGAATCATCGCTTCGTTCAGACTGTCCAGATTACTGGTCGGTTCGTCCAGCAACAAAAATGGTGCATCATGCAGAAACGCGCGGGCCAGACCGATTCGCTGGCGTTCCCCGCCGGAAAGTCCTTCGCCCAGTTCTCCCAAATGAGTATCATATCCTTTTGGCAAATATTCAATAAAATCATGTATAGCGGCTTTCTTACAAGCCTCCATAACCTCCGCGTGTGTTGCCTGCGGTTTGGCAATTTTTATGTTGTTTTCAATAGTGTCAGAAAAAAGCTGCGTATCCTGCGTGACAAAACTCTCCATGTTTCGCAGACAAGCGGTGTTAATTTTGCGGATATCCTCGCCCGACAAATATACATTACCTTTATTCGTATCCCAGAAACGCATAAGTAGACGAAGTAAGGTAGACTTACCGGAGCCACTTTTGCCGGTGATTCCAACAATGATGTTTTCAGGGAAATCTATGTTGAAATTGTCCAGAATGCGCTCCTCGCCGTATGCGAAGACGATATTTTCACAAGCTGCGCCGGCAAAAACAATATCCTTGCCGTTCGTAATATCCGTCGTGACAGGTGTTTCTTCCATAATATCCAGCACACGGTTGCCCGCGGCGAAGGTGTGCGCCAGATTATTTGCCAAATTCGCCAAGGCAATGACGGGGCCGAAAGAGCTTATCATAGCAATTGTGGTGATGAACACACCTTCAAATTCTATTGTATCGGATTTGTGTAATGCGATTCCGGCAAACAATATTCCGAAAGAAAACAAGAGAATACACGCTCCGGATAAAGCAGACGTCAATCCTTCATAAAACTTCAACCGTTTTGCTTTTTCCGACAGTTTATCGGTACGGAAGCGAATGGCGCTCATGCGAGCTTGTCCCATTCCAAATTGAATAATTTCTTTCAAACCACGCAAGCTTTCCAGTACATACCCATTTAAAGAACCAAATTCATTCCGGTAAGATGCACCCAGTTTGCCGCTGAGTTTGGCAATAAAAAAGGGCAATACCACACCTATGGTTACATATCCGGCAGCAGCAATGAGCCCCAATATAAAATGATACTGCCAAATAAACAGCGTCATCATAATCGACATAATAACAGCAATCGTCACAGGAGAAATCGTGTGGGCATAAAAAACCTCCAGCAATTCGATATCGGTGGTAATTACGGAGATTAAATCGCCTTTACCCCGTCCCTCCAGTTTGGCGGGAGTCAGGCGCCGCAGAGCGCGAAACACCTTGTCCCGGATAAACGCCAGCAGTTTAAAGGCGACGTAGTGATTTAGATATTGTTCAGCATATCGCAGGAGTCCGCGCAATACACCGCAAGAAATAAGCGCAATCAACATGATAATGATAGGCTGCTCTGCTAATGCCAGAAGCGCGGTCATGCCGCTTAGTACTGGAATAGCGATGGCAGCTAAAAATCCCGCGATGCCTAACAGTACCGCCAAACTCAGCACGGGTAGTAACGGCAACACCAATTTTAAAAGCAACACCGTCAATTTGATTGGATTTCGCTTCATATAGCCATATTCTCCTTCCCATCACGAATTTGCTCCAACTCCTGCTGTTCACGCCATAACCGGGCGTATTGCCCGTTCATATGTAATAATGTGTTGTGCGTCCCGCTTTCGGCCACGCAACCGTTTTCCAGCACATAAATACCATCAGCCTGTATTACATTCGCTAACCGATGGGAAATAACGATTATCGTTTTAGTTTCAGCCAGCGTCCCCACCAATGCCATAATGTCCGTTTCGCTTTCAACGTCGATATTGGAAGTGGCCTCATCAAAAATCAGAACCTCGCTGTCATATAACAAAATGCGTGCCAATGCCAGCCGTTGCTTTTGCCCGCCGGAAAAATTTGCGGCATCTTCGGTCAGCACTGTATCTAATCCGGATTCTCCCTTTAAATAGTCCCACAGCTTAACTTGCTCCAATACCGACTTCATTTTAGAGTCGGACGCATTTGGGTTACCCATGCGTAAATTGTCCCGAACTGTTCCGGCAAATAAACGGCTTTGATGTCCAATCAGAGCAATATGCCGCAGCAAATTATCTTCACGAATCTCAGATAACTCCTGTCCTCCGATGAGCAGAGAACCGGAATAACTTGTATTGGTTCCTGTTAAGAGAGACGCTATGGTACTTTTCCCGCTACCGCTTTCACCCACAATAGCGGTCATGCCATGGGTCGGGAATGTCATGGATATCCCATGAAGAATCTCTCTTGTTTTGTCATAGGAAAAAGACAAATTTTCAAGAGAAATCCCTGCACCGGTTATTTCTGTGGTTTTTATCTGAGCTTCTGGAACATCCAGTAGCCTCCACATTTTTCCGCTTGCAGCCATGCCGTTCATGGCGATATGAAAATACGATCCAAGCAAGCGTAGGGGAATGAAAAATTCCGCCGCTAACAAGATGATGGTTACACAGCCTGTAAGGGAGATATTCCCTGCCGCCAACTCCAAAAGCGCAATTATTGCCCCTAATGCTGCGCCGCCGTAGGCCACTAAATCCATCAGTGTTATGGAGTTAAGCTGCATGGTCAGAACCTTCATAGTGATTTTTCGAAAGCGTTCGGCCTGTTCGTTCATTTCCTGGTTACGGCGTTCGTCCGCTCTATAAATTTTCAAAGTAGTGAGGCCCTGCATATTTTCAAGGAATCCGTCGCCCAACGCCACATACTCGTTCCAATATTTCTGGAACAGTTTTTTGGCGAATTTCTGTACAAATATGATCGACATGGGGATTAAAGGGACGCAAATCAACAAGATCACAGCGGACTTCAAGCTGATAAAAGCCAGCAGGATAAACAGCGTCACCGGCGCCAGCATACTATAAAAGAATTGCGGCAGATAGCGCCCAAAATATATCTCCAATTGTTCCAAACCTTCACCGGAAAGTTGTATTGCTTCGGCGGTGGAAATATGCTTTTGATAAGACATTCCCAACCGTAAAAGCTTTTGATAAATCATTTCCCGTAAGCGGATTTTTACATCACGGGACGCTTTCTCGCTCATTTTCCCCGCTATTATTCCACAGAAAAACCGCATTGGAATGCCAATAGCACCTGTAATACAAGTGGTGATTATTGCGGAGGATGTGTCGCCTTCATACAATTTTCCTAACAGATTCGCCAAAGCGAAAACCATACAGACATTAGCGGCTAACCCTATCCACTGAAACAGAACGCAGATATATATGTATTTTTTTGATTTTCCGGCAGCATTTATTAATCGCTTATCCATCATCATGTTGTTTGTTTTCCTCCTGTCAATCCGTTTTTTCAGTATCGGGTCTAACCGTTTTAATGCGGAATATAAAATACAATACATGTCCCAGCCACACAGCCCCCAAAATAACACGCCCAACAGGGACACGGCTCATCATGATAAATCCAAATCCCATTAAAACAGTGACTGAACAGAGAATGCTTAATTTTGTTTTCAGGGTCATAGCCCGTTTTTGAACAAAGCTTTCCAAATGCTTTTGATATAACTTTGTGGATAGAAACCAATCGTGTAGCTTCTGTGAACCTTTGGCAAAGCATATAACTGTCAAGAGGAAAAACGGCGTGCTCGGCAGAAAAGGCAATATAACGCCGATGACTCCGACTGCCAATGACAGTACGCCAGCTACGATAAAAAGGTATTTCCCGGGTCCTTTTACAGGATGCTTCTTCTTTTTGAATGTATATGTCTGTTTCATTGTTCCTCCGATGTTATAAAATTACGGAATACCCAATACTGTTAATCACTCTGATTATTTGATCCGGCATTACAAGGGCAGCATCATACTCGACCGCCACTTCATTTTTGCGCTTATTAGCTTTGACCTT
>JAISRJ010000300.1 GCA_031273705.1 Clostridiales bacterium | reverse complement strand
GAAAAAAGTTTGGTGGAAAACGCGGGTATCAATTATTACGCTATTTCCTCCGGTAAATTAAGAAGATATTTGAACTTGCAAAACTTAACGGACGTTTTTAGAGTGGTAAAAGGCGTCGGCGACGCCTTCGGTATTCTAAGGCGCGTAAAACCGGAACTGGTGTTTTCCAAGGGCGGTTTTGTGTCCGTGCCGGTGGTTATAGCCGCAAGGCTTATGGGTATAAAAACTATCATCCACGAGTCGGATATTACCCCCGGGCTGGCTAACAAGATTTCTCTGCCGTTCGCGCATAGAATCTGCTTTACTTTTCCGGAAACAGCGGCCCATATTAAGAAGAAAGGTGTACTGACAGGCACCCCCATCCGAGAGGAGCTGTACAAAGGCAGTATCGCCGCCGCGAAGGACGTTTGCAAGTTCCAGAATAGCAATCCAACCATTTTGGTTATGGGGGGCAGTCAAGGTTCTGTAAAAATTAACGATTGTCTGCGCCGAACATTGCCTAACCTGCTAAATGATTTTAACGTCATTCACCTATGCGGCAGGGGCAACGTTTCTCAAGCCGCTGACGCGAGGGGTTATAAGCAATTTGAGTATGTGTCGTCCGAGCTGCCTCATTTATTGGCATACGCCGACCTGGTTATTTCTCGCGCGGGTTCTAATTCTATAAATGAATTGCTGGCTTTGCGCAAGCCTAATTTATTAATTCCTCTGTCTCGCGACGCCAGTCGGGGCGACCAGATTCTTAATGCCCGCTCTTACGAAAAGCAGGGATTTAGCATGTTGCTTTACGAGGAAGAGCTTTCGGACGTCAGTTTGATAAATAAGATAAATGAACTTAACGCTAAACGCAAAGAGTTTATTAACGCAATGTCAAAATATCAATTGTCCGACGGGACAAAAAATGTTCTAAAAGTGATTGAGGAGGAAGATTTTGGGATTACGAAACCTAAGCAAAATGGTACTCCCTCGTGAATTAAAATCCATCATTTCTACTGAGGGAATAGAAATAATCACGCCCGAATCCCGCGAAGAGTTAATATCACTGGCAATGGGTGGCAAGGATAACGCCACATTCGACGTAAATTTTGATGTAAAAGACAAAGGCGTTATTCGTGAGGCGTATGTAGCCAAGTGCAAAAATGGTTTGGTTGTAAACTACGACGATATGTATATGCGTCGCCGTGATCCGGACAGTATGGTTATAGCCGATGATCTTCCGACAGATAAGCTTACTCATGAAAAACGATTCGGAATGCCATTCGAGGATATTCGTCAAGAAACATTTGACTGGCTTAAACAACAGGAATCTCTTATCTGTATGCCGTTTCTCTCCGGCAATGGCAAATTGGGTTTGGGGTATGCCTCTTTGCTGGTAGTACCGACCAACGCCGCTTTTTTCGCGCTTATGATGGCGGACCTGCAAAACTTCATGCCCAAAAGTAAAATACCTAATTTTTTTAGACCACGAGCGGTTGTTTATGTGGCTCCCCCATTCAGACACATATATTATGAAGGTAAACAGGTAGTAATCCATAACCGATATTTTGAGATGCACGAGGTTTTCGCTTACAATTTATATCCCGGACCCAGCGCGAAAAAGGGTATTTACAGCGTCTTGCTTCACTTGGGTGAACAGGAGGATTGGATAACCGTCCACGCCGCGACGGTCAAAATTACCACACCATATGAGTTGGTCGTCACCGTAATGCACGAAGGCGCAAGCGGCGGCGGTAAAAGTGAGATGAACGAGGAATTCCATCGGCAGCCGGACGGCAGATTGCTTCTGGGCGAGAACACAGTAACCGGAGAAAAGATCTTACTGACCATGATGGACGCCTGCGAACTTAACCCCGTAACCGACGATATGGCAATCTGCCATCCTTCTCTGCAGCGCGGGGGCAACAAATTGGTGGTCGCCGACGCGGAGGCCGGTTGGTTCCTTCGGGTTAATCATATTACATCATATGGAACGGAACCTCAAATTGAGAAAATGACTATTCATCCGGAAAAGCCGTTGGTATTTTTAAATATGGATGGTACACCGGGCGCTTCCTGCCTGATATGGGAGCCTATTATGGACGCGCCCGGCAAACCCTGCCCCAATCCGCGTGTGATAATCCCGCGCAATATGTATAAATCTGTAGTGGAGGGCGCGGTAGAGGTGGATGTGCGCAGTTTTGGGATTAGAACACCTCCGACTACCCGTGAAAAACCCAGTTATGGCATTGTAGGCATCTTACACGTGCTTCCTCCGGCTTTGGCTTGGCTGTGGCGGCTGGTATCCCCCCGAGGGCACGCAAACCCCAGCATAGCGGACAGTATAGACAATGGTAAAGACGACGGCGGCATGATAAGCGAGGGTGTCGGCTCATATTGGCCCTTTGCCACGGGTAAAATGGTAGACCAGGCTAATCTTTTATTAGAACAGATTGTTCGCACTCTTTCCACTCGATACTTGCTTATACCCAATCAATATATCGGTGCGTACCGTGTGGGCTTTGCGGGACAATGGGCGGCAAGGGAATTTATCGCGCGGCGCGGCGGGGTTAGATTCAGACCGGAATCACTAACCAATTCCCGTTGTCCGCTGCTGGGTTACGCCTTATCTTCTATGAAAATTGACGGAACTAATATACCCAAAGGTTTTTTACAAGTGGAACATCAACCGGAAGTCGGCACGGAAGGTTATGACGCCGGATCTATCATACTAAAAGATTTTTTTAAACGAGAAGCCTCTCAATTCTTGTGTCCGGATTTATTACCGCTGGGCAAAAGAATTATAGATGTACTGATGAATGACGGAGGAATAAACGATTATTTTGATTTGATACCAAAGATTTAAGGACAAAAGGATTCAGGGAGGAGTACGTCACGTGACAGATAAAAAAGAAGGCGCTCCGAAATCCGGCAAAAATAAATTTAAAAATATAATCATACAGTGGAGCAGGCTGTTGGCGGCTCTGCTATTTTTAATCATGACTTCACGCTTTCAAACCTCCGGCGAAAATCTGCCGGGGGATATGTTGTCTTTTTTCTCGAAGTCAACCGAGGAATCTCCGCGTGTCGCCGGAAACTTGAATGAACCGCCTTCGAATAATACTCTCAGTGAGGTTAAAATCGCGGTGGTGGGCGATTTAATGGTTCATCAGTGGCAATTGGATGACGCCTATAATAAATCTACGGGAGAATATAATTTTGATCACAATTTTGAGACGATAAAAAAATACCTTAAAGATCCGGATCTTACCGTAGGTAATTTGGAAACGACATTCGCCGGCTCAGATGTGGGATACAGCGATTACCCGCGCTTTAACACGCCGGACTCGTTCGCGGTTGCCTTGCGCGACGCGGGTTTTGATATGGTCTCCACAGCCAACAATCACACCAACGACAAAAATGAAGCCGGTATCTTTCGTACACTCGACGTTTTGGACAGCCTGGGCATTCAACACTTCGGCTCTTATCGATCACAAGACGAAAGTAAAGATATTATGTTAAAAGACGTTAATGGGATAAAGTTTGCTTTTTTATCTTATACATATGGTACAAATGGATTACCGCTGGTATCGGGACACGAATGGTCTGTCAATCAATTGAGCAAAGATAAAATAGTAAGCGACATTCGCCGAGCGAAAGCGCTGGAACCGGATTTTATTGTTATCATGCCGCATATGGGCGTAGAGTACGCCGAGGTACCGTCCGACACTTATAAACAATGGGTAAAATTTATGTTTGAGTCTGGCGCTGATATTGTTCTGGCAAGTCATCCGCATGTGATCCAACCGATGGAGTATACTACAATAACCGATGAAAACGGTGAGAGCCGCGTGTGTTTTGTCATTTACTCGCTGGGAAATTTTATATCCTCACAGCGGACTATCCCACGCGACGAAGGGATTATACTTAATCTCTATTTTGAAAAAAACAACTCTAAAGCCCGATTGGTTAATGTTTCTTTTATTCCTACCTGGGTGCAATTTGTTAATGCAAATGGATTGTATGATATAAAGACCTTATCTGTGTATGATGCCTTGAGTAAAACAGACGGCGGTAAGCCCGGTCTGCGCTCCAAGGATATTTCACGATTATGGAATGCCCATTCGCATATTACACGCCAGTTACTGGGCAACCCCATTTCTAATGGGGAAATAAGGAATGAATATTTTTTACCCAATTCTGAGTTCACATCATAAAACCATGACTTAATGTAAGGGAGGATTTAACATAGAAAAGGAAATATCTATGGCGGTTATAAAACGTTTACCGCGTTATTACCGTTATTTGGGTGAATTGCAGGAAGATGGTATTACCCGTGTTTCATCATTGGAACTTAGCCGAAGCATGAATGTCACGGCTTCACAAATTCGACAGGACCTGAATAATTTCGGTTGTTTCGGTCAGCAGGGCTATGGGTATAGTGTTCCAATGCTGCTGAATGAGATTAAGAATATTCTGGGTCTGAATAATTCCTATCAATTGATTATTATCGGGGCGGGCAATCTGGGGCAAGCGCTGGCGGCTTATGAAAATTTTAATAAGCGCGGTTTCAAATTTGTCGCGCTGTTTGATGTAAATCCCGATCTGGTCGGCAAAACTATTAAAGGATTTAAAGTTTATCATGTTGATAATTTAGAAAATTTTGTTAATAATAATCATGTGGATATAGCCGTTTTCAGTCTGCCCCAAAGCGAAGCTCAACATATGGTAAAACGTGTGTGTGATTTAGGAATAAAGGGTGTTTGGAACTTTTCGCATATGGATTTGCAAGTCAACAAACTTGTCAGCGTAGAAAACGTACATCTTACTGACAGCCTGATGACTTTGGCTTATAAACTAAATAAAGGGAATTGATCTAATGGGTTCGGTTTTGGGTTTTATTCTAACGCCGGTTTTGGGTGCGATAATAGGATATTTTACAAATTGGCTGGCAATCAAAATGCTGTTTCAGCCTAAAACCGAAATGTATATCGGCAAATTTAAATTGCCGTTTACTCCCGGTATTATCCCCAAAGAGCGTAATAGGTTGACGAAGAAGGTAGCGGAAACGGTCGGCGGAAAGTTATTGACAGCCGAAACCATTACAAACGAATTAACTTCCCCAAAAATTACCGTCGCTATCGAGCGCCTGCTGGATGATTTATTGCTTAAACTACGTGAAAAAGATCTTACTCTGGCGCAAACCCTCCCGAAAGAAACCCTCGACTCAATTTTGGATTATGCCGCGGAAAAGATGCCCGATGTCGCTATGATGATACAAAAAGCCGCGGACAATCCACTTGTGGACGCCGAGCTTTCTAAACTGGTTGAGAGAATTATTAACGAAAATCTAGGCCGATTCGTCGGTCTTTTTTTGAATCCGGAGAAAATCTATAAGAACATAAAATTAGAGTTCATCCTCTATCTGGAAAGTAAAAAGAATCATGTTCTATTCGGACAAAAACTGCGGGAGGGTGCCGAATGGTTAATGAATATAAGAATCAATGATTTGCTGGCCAGAATCGGGGAAGAACAAATCGCCTACGCAAAAGCTTATATTATGGGCTTGTTAGCGCCCAGCATAGCGCAAGCCGCGGTATTTATCGCCAATAATATTGATGTGAGCGGCATGGTCGAAAATAAAATGAACGCTTTTTCTATAGAAGAAGCGGAAGAAATAATTCTATCGGTCGTCCAGCGCGAGTTAAACGCGATAACCTTACTCGGCGGGGTACTGGGCTTTATTATCGGACTGATCCCCGCCCTTATGAACCTTCTTCAATAGCGGTTTTAACAAACTATACCCGCAAGCGAAATCATTTGCCATCCATACGGTCTTTTTAGCACAATACCGCATCAGACGGCTACTTGCGTACCTGGAGGGTACGCGGCGTAACCATCTTCTTTGTCTTGCGCTAAAAATTCTCGTATGTCGTTGGCAAATGCTTACGCTCGTGAGTATATTTATTTTTGGAACCGCTGTAATACAAAACCGTCAATTGGGCAAGTATTTTCACATATCATTTCTATAGAGCCGTTTGAACGGCTTAGAATACAAAATTCACTATTTAAGCAAGGCTCGGCTTAAGATTTTTCGAGGTGATATTGTGAATAAATATAAAGTCTATGTCTATGCCATATGCAAAAACGAGGAACAGTTTGTTGACCTGTGGATGGATTGCATGAACGAAGCCGACGGGGTTTTTGTTCTGGATACCGGTTCGGAGGATAGAACCGTTGAAAAACTGATTGCCAGAGGCGCAATTGTAAAAATAGAAATAATTAACCCTTGGCGATTTGATATCGCCAGAAATATATCTCTGCAAATGGTGCCCGAATACGCGGATATCTGCGTTTGCACAGACATGGATGAGCGTTTTGAACCAGGTTGGAGAACTCTGTTGGAAACTAACTGGATACCCGGAGCGGATAAGGCTCTTTACACCTATAATTGGAGTCTTAAGCCTGACGGAACACCCGACACTCAACTCGTGTATTCCAAAATTCATAGAAGAAACAGTTATATCTGGAAATATCCGGTGCATGAATATTTAAAATTCATTGGTACAGGCACAGAAAATACAGTTGATCTGCGGCAACTGATACTAAACCATTACCCGGATATGAATAAGTCACGCAGATCTTATCTTACATTATTGAAAATCGGTGTTCAAGAAGATCCGACAGACGAGCGAATGGCGTACTATCTGGGTAGGGAATATATGTATATAGGCAATTGGAACGAATGTATTTCTACCTTGTTGCTGCATTTGACCCTCCCCCATTCCGTTTGGCCGGAGGAACGCGCGGCATCCATGCGATGGATAGCAAAGGCGTATCAGATGCTAGGCGACACAGCCCAAGCATATCTTTGGTATTTTAGAGCGATTGCGGAATGTCCGTATATGCGCGACGCTTATGTGGAATTTGCGTTAATGGCGTATAATATTTCGGACTGGAATGCCGCTTATTACTTTTCGGAGGAAGCTTTAAAGATAACACGCAAAAACACCACATTTGTAAATATGGGGTACGCCTGGGATCACACGCCGAATGACATAGCCTCTCTGGCGTGCTGGAACTTGGGATTACACAAAAAAGCTTTGGAACACGCAAAAAAAGCCCTTGCCATTTCACCGATTGACAAGCGGCTGAGGGAAAATGTCCGATTGATGGAAGGATTTCTTTTAACGGAAGCCGCTACTGCAGAGCCTGTTCCAGCAGAGAAAGCTGATCTACAGGAAACAGCTTTAACAGGTCTTTATACTGTTCCTGTGTAAGCCCTTCCGCACTGACATACATTTGCACTTTGCGATCGAGATCCGCGTTGCTAAACTCTTGCTTTACTTGTTCAAAATCAGTTGTTTCTAACATGTTTCTCGCTCCCTTCGGGTTTTCTGAAAAACTCATACACGCCCATAGCCAATAAAAAATATCCAAAAATAGTACGCAACATAGAGGAATTTATCCTTGTTGCGGCAATCGAGCCAACCGCCGCCCCGATTAATCCAAACAGTATGAACGGAACAAGCGGCTTTTTTTCTATATTTCCCTGCTTAACGTGCGTTACCAGCGCGATAATTACTG
>JAISRJ010000249.1 GCA_031273705.1 Clostridiales bacterium | reverse complement strand
TCTAAGAGCGGATATGACGCTGGGTGAAAAATTCGTGCGCCAGCAATTCGGTATCCAAAAAATAAAAGCCGAAAACGGCATTGAGCTGAAATTTCCGGCGGAATTGTGGAACGACGGCGCGATAGAAATGATCCGACAACCCGACGGGTCAAATTCAATACTTTTGAAAAACTTGGGGCAGGTAGAAGCGCTCTGACATATTTGCCCGCCCCCGGCGGGGCGGGCGCGGTTATTTGTATTTTTCTTCCAGGGTGCACATCCACCAGCCCAAGGCAATGCCCGCGGCGACGGATAGAAGGCAGATAATTGTACCGGAACCCGAATAGCTGTATGTGATACCCAGGTAATCGTAGTTTAGCGGAATAGGTAAGATCATTATCGTTGACGCCGCCACTATGCCAAGTATAAAATGGAATAGATTGGAGTAAATTTTTTTAAGAAGCCATTCGACCAATTTTGATAGCGCCAAAACGCAAAGTAACCCTCCGATTCCTATGGGAATAAGAACGGATAGATCTAACTGTTTGAAGGCATTGGTCATTTTGTCATACATACCCATATATAGCAGAAAATTTGACGGGCTTAGCCCTGGAATAAGAAAACCTAACGCGATTATCGCCCCCGCCGCTATCCATGTAAATGTGTTTAGAGGTATCTCGGCAGCGATATTTTTTAGAGAATATAGGAAGATAAACCCCGCGACCGCGCTGACGGCCAAAATAATAATGTCAATTGATCCTCGCCCTTCCTTACCCGCCTGTTTCCATAACGTCGGCAAGGTTCCGATTATCGCCCCCGCAAAAAACCACAGGATCTCCACCATATAAAAATCAAAAAAGTAGCTTAAGGCGGCGGAACATAAAACAACGCTTAGTAACATTCCTATGCCCACCGGAATAAAATACATTAAGTTCCGCACAAAATCCTTTGTAAGGTTGGCGATAAAAGAAATCAAGCGCTCGTAGATGCCAAACACCGCCGCCAACGCTCCTCCGCTTACACCCGGCAAAATAAAACCCGTACCAATAAACATTCCTTTTACTAACCGTAAAATCCAGTCAATAATTGTAAACCCCTCCTTTGCGTTATTTAGTTATTTTATCACATATGAATATGAAAAAAAAGTATGAAAGGGCTGTATCAAAACGATTTTTTAAAATCGCGCCGATACAGCCCTCTTTCATATTACTTAGCTATTTCAAGGTAGCTATTTCAAGGGATTTTCTTTTTTGTAATACGTAATCCAGATATTTCTGCGCTTCTACAACAAAGACAGGCATTAAGCATAAAATAGCAACGATAGTCCATTCCTGTCCGCCGAGTGGTGTGACTTTAAAAATTTCATAAAGCCGAGGAATATTTATAACCGCGACTTGCATTATAATCCCAATTATTAAAGCGCCTACCAAATACACATTTCCCAACAGATCAATTTTGAATATAGATTCCTCGCTGCGCATGTTAAACGCGTGAACCAACTGAGATACGCTAAGTGTCGCGAAACACATGGTTATGCCGGTATTGTGGCTACCGAACCATACGGCTCCGATACCGAAGGCGCAAAGCGCCAAGAAGCCAATCATTAATCCCTCTGCCGCTATTCTATACCACAAGCCGCCAGCAAATAATCCGGTCTTTGGGTTTATGGGCTTGCGCGTCATAATGCCTTCCTCCGCCGGGTCCATTCCCAGCGCAATCGCGGGCAAAGAATCCGTTACCAGGTTAATCCATAGCAGATGAATAGGCGAAAGAGGCGTCTGCCAGCCCATCAAAATCGCCACGAAGATGGTCATTATCTCGCCGATATTACTTGATAGCAGAAAATGTACCGCTTTGCGGATATTGGCGTATATGCCTCTGCCTTCTCGCACGGCTTTAACTATTGTAGCGAAATTATCGTCCGTCAGTACCATATCGGCCGCGCCTTTCGCGACTTCCGTTCCGTTTATACCCATAGCGCAGCCGATGTCCGCCGCTTTAAGAGCGGGCGCGTCGTTTACTCCGTCGCCGGTCATGGCGACAATCTCGCCTTTTTGCTGGAAAGCCTTTACAATCCGCACTTTGTGTTCCGGCGATACCCGCGCGAAAACACTGTAATTTTTGATTTTTTCGGCTAATTGTTTATCGTCCATATCGGCGATTTCTTTGCCGGTAATTGAAAGGTCGCCTTTGCTAAGTATTCCTATCCTTCTGGCTATCGCCCGAGCGGTGGCCTCATGGTCCCCTGTAATCATTACCGGTTTTATACCGGCTTCCTGACAAACCCGAACCGCTTCTGGAACTTCCTCACGCGGAGGATCTATCATGCCAAGCAATCCGGCAAAGATCAAATCATTTTCCGCAATCGCGTCCGGTCTTGAATCAAACTTTACATAAGCCACCGCCAATACGCGCAACGCCTTTTCAGCCATACGATTCAGACGTTTGGTAATATCCGCGCGCTTTGTAAATGTGAACGGCACTGTATGACCGTCTTCTATAATATATGTACAACGTGTCATTAATACATCCGGCGCGCCTTTTGTAATAGATAAATATACCTTTTCGTTATTAACGTGCAAAGTGCTCATCATCTTCCGCTCTGGGTCAAACGGAATTTCATCAATACGCCGCCACTCAAATTGTTCGGAACCTAAACCGAATTTTCCGGCGTCGATTGCGGCGTTTATCAAAGCCGCTTCGGTAGGATCCCCTATGGGTTCACCTTCCGAACTTATTTCGCAGTTAGAACATAAAGAGGCGTATAACAAGGCGTCGTTATTCCCTACTCGCTCTACGACACGCATTTTGTTTTGTGTTAAAGTACCGGTTTTGTCCGAGCAAATCACGGTCGCGCCGCCCAAACTCTCGACCGCGGGCAGCTTGCGGATTATGGCGTTTTCCTTTGCCATTCGCTGTACGCCCAGTGCCAGCATGATGGTGACTATCGCGGGCAGCCCTTCCGGAATCGCGGCGACCGCCAGACTAACCGAAGTCATAAACATATGAAACGGAGCCAGGCTTCGCAAGATGCCCAGAACGAATATCACCGCGCAGATTGCAAGCGCCGCTATGCCAAGAGTCTTTCCGACGACGGCCAATCTTCGTTGAAGGGGTGTATTAGGCGCGTCATGCTCCATAATCATGTCGGCGATTTTACCCACTTCCGTGTCCATGCCCGTTGCCGTGACCAATGCCGACCCTCTGCCATAAGTTATACCACACCCAGAAAACAGCATATTCCTTCTGTCGCCGATTGGTACGTCTTCAGTCGATATTATTTCAGATCGTTTAGAAACAGGGAGTGATTCGCCGGTTAGGGCGGACTCCTCGGCCTTTAGATTTACGGAATGTAAGATTCTGGCATCCGCCGGTACATAATCGCCGGTTTCCAGATGTATAATGTCGCCGGGCACAATTTCCGTCGCGTCGATATGAATGACTTTTCCATCCCTAACGACTCTGGCTGTCGGAATAGATAGCTTTTTTAAAGCTTCCAAGGATTTCTCCGCTTTGTTTTCCTGAAATACACCCAGTGCGGCGTTAAGAATAACAATGGCTAAAATAATCAGCGGTTCGGCTAAATCGCGCTCGCCGTTCATGAAGGACACCACAAGCGAAACAGCGGCGGCGGCAAGCAGAATAAGTATCATAAAATCGTTAAACTGCAAGAAAAATTTCATTAACAAGCCGTTTGTTTTACCTTCTCTTAGACGATTGAAGCCGTGGGTTTTCAATCGCTTTTCGGCTTCGATAGGTGAGAGTCCATTAATGGGATCCGTTTCCAGTCGTTTGGCAGCTTCCTCTGATGATATGCTCCAGTACATAACGTCACTCCGTTTCGCAACAACTATTTTTATATAATTATGTTTAACGGACATGCGATATGCAAAAAAATTAAAACAAGTTCGCCAAATCAAGAGCCTGTCGGATTACCGCGTCCATATCCAAGTATTGATACCGTCCCAGACGTCCGCCGAAAATGATGTTTTTTTCTTTTTGCGCCAAAGCCCGATATTTATCGTATAGTATAGTATTTTTTTCATCGTTTATCGGGTAATATGGATCGGCGCCCGGCTTCCATTCGTTTGGATATTCATACGTAATAACCGTCCTGGGCTGAGAACCGAATTCAAAATGTTTGTGTTCTATAATTCTGGTAAACGGTTCGGCGGAGGATGTAAAATTCATAACGGCGACGCCTTGATAGTTATCTGTGTTTAATACCTTAGACTTAAATTTAAGGCTTCTATATTCTAAATACCCATAACAATAATCAAAATATTCATCAATTGGGCCTGTAAAAAGCACATTCGCCGCACTTGAGCGATACTCATCCCGGGCTGATATATAATTCGTGTTAAGTTTCACATCGCAACGCTTCAACATTTTTTCAATAATCTGATTGTACCCTCCGACGGGTATCCCTTGATAGCGGTCATTGAAATAATTATTATCAAACGTGAATCTTACGGGCAGACGCTTTATAATATTCGCGGGTAGGTCTACAGCTTTGCGGCCCCATTGTTTTTCTGTGTATTCCTTAACAAGAACACGATAAATATCCGTACCAATCAGAGAAATAATTTGTTCTTCAAGATTTTTCGCTTCAAGGATTTCTTCGCGCTGGCCTTCTATAATTTTCTTTACTTTATGGGGATCCGTCGTCTTCCAAAAACGATAAAATGTATTCATATTAAACGGCAGATTGTAGAGTTCCCCGTCATAGTTGGCTATGGGCGAATTAATATAGTTATTAAACTCGGCGAATTTATTCACGTATTCCCAAATAAATTTATCATTGGTATGGAAAATATGCGCTCCATATTTATGTACCCAAATATCATCGATGTTTTCGCAGTACATATTGCCTGCTATGTGATTTCTTTTATCTATTACAAGGCACTTTTTCCCTTTAACGGACGCTTCGTTCGCAAATACAGCCCCGAATAGACCCGCGCCCACAATAATCCAGTCGTACACTGTTAAGTCATTCCTTCAGGAGATCCACGCTTTTTATAATGAGTAACAGACGGAGGCACGGCTAAACAAATGGTCGCCTGAGGGGCATACTGGCGAAAGTAGATGTCATAACGACCGTCGATGGACCAAATAAACTCGGGAACCTTATGCCACAAATCTTCTTGCATAAAGATCGCCGCCGCTAACTTGGGCAAACATCTTTTAATAGTTGACGCCGCGCCTTTTAACACATCCATTTCAGTGCCGACCGTATTTATTTTCAAATATGTAATGTCTTTGCCCGCAAACTCTACGTCTATTGTATGCACTTCAACTATGTCATTGCCGCTTGAGTCATTTTTTAGCGAGGAGTTTGCGGCATTATAAGTAACGGCTGAACAACAGCCTTCCTTATCGCCGCAACCGTTATGACTGACGATTACACGTGGGTCGCCGATAAATATGGATGCAATAGAATCATATGATTCTCGGTTTATTTCATAAGCATAAGCTAAGTAATCCTCT
>JAISRJ010000243.1 GCA_031273705.1 Clostridiales bacterium | reverse complement strand
TGACACTGACCATCTGAACTGTTCCGTCCACAATAACCAAAACCGCGGTAGGCGATATTTTACCACCCAAACCGCCCCCGCCGCCGTCACTGCCTTTTTCATCTTTACTGTCCGATACCCCCGCGCCCACGCCGAAAACTACGTCTACCAGCGGCACAATAATCACGCCTTCCAGGTAGATAGGTGTTCCGACCACAGTCTTTGTGGAAATAAATCCTTCCATTTTACCAAACAGTGTGTCAAGATTGCTGCTTAGATTTGCGCTCATTTGTAACTCCCTTCTTAAATAAATGCGGTTTTATAATAGGCCAAACCGGCTTTGAAATCGCAAACGCGGTCAAAGGCCAAAGAATAGACCATAAATTTGTATATCCCTTCACTCGTACATCCGCAAACAGGCGCTTGTTTTCAAAGTCCGCGTCAAACAATATTTGCTCTCCCAGACCCAGCGGTGTAACAATCATATAAGCCGCGCCCAATAACACGCCCGTTAGGCTGGGATCATCAAAGCCGAATATAGTCTTTGCGTAAAATTCTTTAAAAATAACGGCTTTTAATAATCTTTTAAGCGTCAGCCAAGCTTGAGATACAATGGCCTCTTTCTCTTTTATCTCGATAAAGTCTTTTACGCGTTGAATAACCCCTTTTTTTTCTTCCGGTTCACCGTCCGAATCTTCTTTTATATCATTATCTATAAATGATAAATTATTATTCGTAAAACTCACCGGAGGCTCTTTATTTGTTTTTAAGTTCTGACTATTAAAGTTTTTACCGGTTTCTATTTCTTCATTACTATTCTTAGCGGTGGATAGGTTTTTATTTCTAAAAAACGGAGCCTTAGACAATCCTAGTATTTTAAGTCCGGATTTTTTATTTTTTCCGTCGATTTTATAAAAAAAAACCACTAACCGAAATATCCAATCAGCCTCCGCGTTTAGATGGAGTTTTTTGTCATAGAGCGCGTCAGCCTTATATCGAATCGGAGCAAATAAAGCGATTACGAGTATAAGCAGTATAAAAGCCAGTATATACAGTAAAACAATTCCTATGCTCTTTAGTACAAAAAGAATCATGGCTACTCCTGCGAAATTATATAGAAATACAATGGTTGACCTCCATACAGAACTTCCACATCGCAGCCGTAATTATCCGCCGCGTACCGCGCAAGCTCGCCCGCCATATCTTCCGTCGCGTCCGCTCCGTAATAAACGCTTATAATGTCCGGTCCGTTTTCCGTATTATTCGCCATTGCCGCGATTAAATCTTTTGCCGCTTGCTGTAAATCTTTGCCGCTTAACACAATGTCGCCGTCAAGCATACATATATAATCGTCTTTACTGATCTCTACACCATTAGGCGTTATCGTATCTCGCACAGCGAATGTTATTTGACCGGAGTGGGTTTGTTCCATAGCTTCTTTCATGGTCTCGGTGTTCTCGTCCAGAGAGAAGGTGTCCGAATAACTTATTATGCAAGATAAGCCCTGCGGAATGCTTTTGGTTGGAATAACTATTACTTCTTTGTCATTACAAAGTTTTGCGGCTTGCTGGGCAGCCAGCACGATGTTTTTATTATTCGGCAATACAAAAACGGTTTTAGCGTTGACTTTATTTATAGAGTTTAAAATATCGTCCGTACTGGGATTCATAGTTTGACCGCCCATAATAACCTCATCCGCGCCGGAATTAATAAATAGCTCCTTTAATCCCTCGCCGACCGCGATAGTGACAAATCCGACATCTTTTGGCGGCTGCTCCGCAATCGTTTCGTTTTGATCGGAAAAGTTAATAAGAGTCGTATGTTGTTCACGCATGTTTTCTATCTTTAGATTGCTAAGAGCGCCAACGGTCAGCGCCCTTTCAAGCACTCTGCCCGGATGGTTTGTGTGCACATGGATCTTTATAATATCTTCATCGGCTACAACCACAATTGAATCGCCGACGGTTTCGAGATATTCTTTCAAACTATCCTCGGTCTTTTGAGTAATTTTGTTGGAAAGAATAAAAAATTCGGTGCAGTATCCAAATTTTATGTCGCCGGAAGCAGCCGCGGCGGCCGCAAGCGAACCATTTGAAGCGGCCGGTGCGAAGCTTGTGGAATCGCCGGACTTTTGATCACCCTGACCAATCTCCAGCAAATTTTCCATTGGCCTATTCATTCCGCGCAAAGCGCCTTCCAGCACGACTAAAAGACCTTTGCCGCCGGCGTCCACAACACCCGCCTGCTTTAATTCCATAAGCATTTGCGGTGTGCGTTCCAAGACATTGTTGGCGTGCTTAACGCATCTCTGCACAAAAGTTTCAATGTCGTCGGATATTTCGGCGCTTTTAGCGGCTTGCTCGGATAATGCCTTCGCTATGGTAAGAATAGTGCCCTCTTTGGGCTTCATAACCGCTTTATAAGCGGTTTCCATAGCTTTTTGCGCGGCGTTTGCAAGATCGTAAGCAGTGGCTACGTCAATCTCTTCCAATCCCTTGGCGAAACCTCGGAATAATTGCGAGAGGATAACGCCTGAGTTACCGCGCGCACCGCGCAGCGAACCACTGGAAGCGGCCTTCGCCACATCATATATATTGGGTGTGTTTAGCTTTGACGCTTCACGAGCGGCCGCTAACACAGTCATCGACATATTGATTCCCGTATCGCCGTCCGGTACGGGAAATACGTTCATAGCGTCGATTTCCGCCCGTCTTTGGTTAAGGGCATTGGAACCGGCGATGATCATTTTTTTCAACAGATTTCCGTCTACGCTTATCGTCCCCATTAAATCCTCCAAGTTTCGCTGTATTATTCCACGCGCACGCCTTCCACAAAGACATTAACTTCAGAAACAGGCATCCCAATATTTTCCTCAACTCGATATTTTACGGTGCTGACGATAGAATCCGCGATAGCGGCGATGTTTGTACCGTATTCCACGATAATATGGAGATCTATAACAATAGTTCCATCCGTGACTTTAAGATTTACGCCCTTGCTAAGACTTTCCATCTTTAGCAGTTGAACCAAACCATCTTTTATATTTTTCGCCGCCATGCCCACTATACCATAACAGTCCATAGCGGCAAGACCTGCTATTCGGGCGACTACCTCATTTTCAATCATAATTGTGCCATATTCGTTTTTGATGCTTAGTGGCATAATTTCCTCCTAATGCTGTATTGCGCTTATTATACATAATCCTATCTTGTGACGCAAGCCAGATTTGATATAATAATACGGGTGGTTTAATGGATGAACGCATATCGGCTCTGCGGGGAGTAGGCAAGGCACGCGCCGCGTTGCTGGAAAAACTGGATATACATACATTTTCTGATTTGCTACTGCACTTTCCAAGGGATTATCACGATCGCAGTAAAATAAAAAATATTCGCGATTTAACACCCGGAATTGTGAACAATATTCGCGGTGTACTGACGACCGATCCGCAATCTATGTTTGTGAAGGGTCGAGCTGTGGTGAAAGTACGGATTATCGATCAAACAGGCGTCTTATCTATAGTTTGGTTTAATCAGCCATATTTAACACATACATTAAAAAAACATCATGAGTATTTATTTACGGGTATGGTACAGGAAAAGCAGGGTTTTTCTATGGAAATGGTTTCACCGGAATACGAGTTATTGGATAAAGCTTTGGAAAACGGATTAATAATACCCATATATCTTCTCCCCGGGGGATTTAGCCAGAAAATATTTCGATCTTTTATTAGATTGGCTTTGGAACAGGTTGGCGAATTCGAGGAAATCCTGCCTATAAGCGTAATAAGAAAGTTTCGATTACTTTCGAGAAATGATGCGATTCGTGGTGTGCATATGCCAGAAACTCCGGAACAGTTTTACGAGTCACGCCGGCGATTGGTCTTTGATGAAATTCTGTGCGCGCAACTGGGTTTGTTTCGGATAAAAGGATCGATTAAGAATCGGGCGTCAATAAAATTAAGAACGCCATTAGAAGATTTTGTCAGAACACTGCCATATGGATTAACCGATGCGCAGCGGCGGGTTTTGAATGAGATAAAAGAGGATCTATCCGGAGGCTTTGCAATGAACCGGCTGGTTCAGGGGGATGTAGGCTCAGGGAAAACGGTTGTGGCCATGGCCGCGGCTTATATGGTTATACAAAACGGAATGCAAGCCGCGATAATGGCTCCGACAGAAGTATTGGCGCGACAGCATTTTGATTCGTTCGAAGCGGCGTTTCGCCCATTGGGAATAAAGACGGAAATATTGACCGGCAGTTTGACCCAAAAGCAGCGTCGTAACGCTCTGGAGCGTATAAAAAACGGAGAAGCGGGAATGATTGTCGGTACGCACGCCCTCATTCAAGAAAAGGTCGAATTCGCGAATATATCTCTGGTGATGACCGACGAACAACATCGATTCGGCGTTAGACAGAGATTGAGTCTTAGCAAAAAATCCGGCCAAGATTCCAAAGCGTGCCATGTGCTGGTAATGACCGCCACTCCGATTCCTCGAACATTGGCATTGATATTATACGGCGATATGGATTATTCGGTGATTGACGAGCTGCCACCCGGCAGACAGCCTATTTCCACATACTACGTTATGGGATCGTATCGAACACGTATTTGGGAATTTCTTAGAAAAGAACTGGCGGCGGATCGACAGGCGTATGTGGTTTGCGCAATGATTGATTGGGACGACAAAACAGAATTAAAGGCAGTGGAAAGCTACGCAGCGGAATTAAGTAAATTTTTGCCTGAGTTTAGAGTAAGTTTTTTGCATGGTCGGCTTAAGCCGGATGTGAAGCAAGATATAATGAAAGGATTTTCGGCCGGGGAAATAAATCTTATTGTGTCTACTACTGTGATAGAAGTGGGTGTGAACGTACCGAACGCGACGGTAATGCTGATAGAAGACGCGGATCGGTTCGGCTTGGCGCAGTTGCATCAATTGCGAGGGCGGGTAGGTCGCGGGCAGCATAGATCATATTGTATTCTTATTTCGGATACACGCTCTAAAAGCGCGATGAGTAAGTTAAAGGCCATGCAGAGAACAAGTGATGGATTCGCGTTGTCGGAGCTGGATCTAAAACTGCGCGGACCCGGGGATTTTTTTGGGGTCGCGCAGCATGGATTACCCGAATTTAAACTGGCTAACTTATATAAAGATACCGACACCATGAAACAGGCTCAAACAGCCGCCCAGGAATTATTCGGCGACGAATCTGATAAATTGCTGGATTTTATCTCATTTAAATTCAAAAATAAGCTAACTGAGTTTGTGCTGTAAATTGCGGGCGGCCTGGGGCGTCGCCCTTGAGCGCCCGCTTCGGCAAATTATGATACCGTAACATATACCAATGTCTGGTTTAAAAGTTGGTATGCTACCTCCCCAAAGGTAATAGGTCCGAAAAATGAGTCAAAATTTTTCCCCTCAAGCTCTCCATATAAAAAGTTTAGTATGCAGTTGCAAGTAAATACCGCCGTGATGTTTTTAATACTTTCCAATTGACTGATAAATTCTTTTTCATAATTCTTAATAGGTTTTGCCATTCTATATTTTATTCCGCAAAAAACAGGAGCGTACAAATTCACCTGTCCGTTTTCAATTGATTTAAAGGATACGTTTACACCCACTCCGGAATAATCTCCCACTAATGGGATTTTAGTATCGATGTTATTCTGCGCGATATAATCCGCGAATACAACTTCCTTGCCATCTACACGGCATGTTTTAACGGAAAAACCTTCGTTGGTAAATTCGATTAACGGAGCGGTTTCGTCCTGTGTGAATATATTAACAATGCCTATGCTGACCAATTTGTCATTCGGTACCGAAATATGCAATGCTACCGCTTTGTCGGCAAATATCTTTTCCTCTTGCCCATTAACGGAAATGGGTGTCTGTCCTTGCACGCCCAGATTAAAACCGGAGACCCAACCGACGATGTTTTTCATAAACATGCCTTTGAACTCCGAGGCTTTGTCCGCGTATTTTACATGTACTTTACTGTCAAATGGCAGTATTATAATAGAAAAACCATTATCAAAAGCATCGTCAGTTACATTAGAGATAGAATCTTCATCATAAACATTTATTTTGTAGTTGTCGCCAGGCAGCTTCATTACAGAAAGCGATTCATTTGTAATCTTACCGCCGCCTTCCGCCATAAAATACTCCGTAGAACCGCCAATCCAATTACCTTTGGGGAGCTTTTTAAGAAGATTCGCCGCGCCCGCTATATGCAAAAGACTACCACTTGAGATCAATTTACTTGTTTCATCGAATGACAGCAGCATGTTATTTCCTCCAAGATTTTAGTTTAGATAATAAAGTATAGAAACTAGAGTTTAGAAATAACCGCGTAGTCGGCGGTCATTATCTTTGAGTATTTCCGCAAAAAGGCGTTTATTTCCTCCATACAAGTAAGCACCGTAGCTTGAGACGGATTACTCGCGTAAGTTCTTCTTAGTCGAGTCATAAGCATTGAAAAGCCCAACATTGTAAAGGGAAACTTCCCGGCAAGAATTTTTTCCGCTTGAGAAAAGGTAATTTCCATGAAAACTTCCTCCTATCTGTCAGTGAATCAGTTAGATAATGTATATAATAGCCAGCTGTGAATGATTTATACCTGTATAGAACAGAGCGTAAATCCTCG
>JAISRJ010000146.1 GCA_031273705.1 Clostridiales bacterium | reverse complement strand
TCTTATATAACCTCGGACGGGTGATTTCCTACACAGCTATCGGGTTTATTTTAGGCTTTGCGGGCTTACTGTTTGGCGGCAATTCGGACGCAGGCTTGCCCGTGATGGCGCTGGGGATTCTCAAAATAATTGCCGGTTTGTTCATGGTGATTATGGGAATCAATATGCTCGGATTGTTTCCGTGGCTTCGCAAATTACAGCTGAGAATGCCGAAAATATTTGCCCGAAAAGCAGGCAAAGAAAAGGTGAAAAGTAAAAGCCCTTTGATTGTCGGCTTGCTGAACGGTTTAATGCCCTGCGGCCCTTTGCAATCCATGCAGATTGTGGCGCTGGCTTCGGGGAATCCGGTTGTGGGCGGACTTTCCATGCTG
Source organism: Clostridiales bacterium (assembly GCA_031273705.1). Classification (GTDB taxonomy): domain Bacteria; phylum Bacillota; class Clostridia; order Lachnospirales; family WQUN01; genus JAISGK01. The sequence goes on along the minus strand of JAISRJ010000146.1, from coordinate 2,686 downwards.
TTGTTCAGTTTAGGAACCGTGCCGCTGATGCTGGGACTCGGCTCTGTCGTTTCGGCGCTCGGCAAAAAATTCACTGCCAGAGTAATGAGTATAGGTGCGGTGCTGGTTGTCGTATTGGGCTTGGCTATGCTTTCACAGGGCGGCAGCCTTTCGGGTCTGCTTGGGCCGGACACGCTATTTGCTTTAATACTTGGTTTTTGCGTGGTCGGTATCGTATCCGGCATGACCTTTAAAAAGCCGAATTACAAAACCTTTTTCACAGCCCTCACAGCAGGTCTGGCGGTTTTGCTGATAATATGGAGCCCGTGGAATATAGCTCCCGTCAATACGGAAATCCCCGGTGGCGGCATACAAATAGTTGACGGCAAGCAAATTATTACAAGCACCCTTTTTCCCGGCGGTTATCCGAATATCACCGTGCAGGCGGGAATCCCGGTTAAGTGGACGATTAACGCCCCGGACGGCAGCATCAACGGGTGCAATAACCGAATCAACATCGGGGAGTACGGCATTACTAATTATTCTTTCAAGCAGGGCGACAACGTGATTGAGTTTACTCCTGAAAGAATCGGAAAATTTCAATATAGCTGCTGGATGGGGATGATACGCGGTTCCATTACCGTAACGGAATTTGAAGACACTCCCCAAAAGTAATCAAGGAGACATTTTATCATGCAGACAAGAGTTCACAAAAATAAAAGGGTTATTTTCATCGCAATTTTATCCCTTACCTTGGCGCTCGCCCTCACAGCTTGTTCATCAAACGACAGCGCGGATGGCGCGAACAATACAGAAAACAACGAAGTCACAAATAGCGACCGACTTATCAAAGAGGGCGACAGTCTTCTGATACCGACAAGCGAGATTTCCGAGACTGCGGAGTTCTATTTTGTGACGGTGGACGATACGAGGATGGGCGTGGTCGCAGTAAAGACGCCGGATGGAAAAATCCGCACAGCGTTCGATACCTGTCAGGTGTGTAACGGGTCACCCAAAGCCTATTTTGAACAAAGCGGGAGTTCGTTGCAATGCCAAAACTGCGGTAATAAATTCCCGATGAACCGCGTGGAGGTTGAAGCGGGCGGATGTAATCCCATTCCGATTTTTGAAAAAGACAAAACCGTGACGGACGAATCCATCACGATTTCATACGAAACACTGAAAGTGAACAAAGGACTGTTTCCATCGAATTGGAAAAAATAACACTTCGATGTACACGGTCATGGAGCAACAATTAAACTTGATGATAGAAGCGGGTGATTTAGACACGCCGCTTTATGGAAACCCACCACTTTAGAAGTGGGGGACTTTGCCCTCCGCGGGCACGCGGTTAAATGCGTATTACAGTTATAATAATATCGTGAAGTCACGGTAAAATGAAGTCTTCGATGACCGGAAAGGATTTTATATATGGACAGTCAGGTACTTAGTATCCGGGGTATGACCTGTGCGGCATGCTCCGCCAGAATTGAGAAGGTGCTAAACCGCAAGGAGGGCGTCATTGCCACAGTAAACCTTGCCGCGGAAACAGCAAGGGTCGAATACGACACGGCCGTTATCACCTTGCAGGACATAATTACGGCCATTGAAAAGCTCGGCTATGGGGCGCTTATACCAAAAGAAAAAACGCGGGACGAGGATAAAATCCGGGGGCAAAAGGCGATCAAAACCCTCTGGACAAAATTTATTGTTGCGGCGGTGTTTTCACTGCCTCTGCTATACATCGCAATGGTTCCTATGATTACAATCGTGTCGCTTCCCTTTGCGTCTTCGCTTCATCATTCCATGATGAATTACCCGCTATATTACGCGCTGACAGAGCTTGCGCTTGTTCTGCCCGTCATCGGCGTGGGATACCGGTTTTATTATGTCGGATACCGGGCGCTTTTGATGCGTAGTCCGAATATGGACAGCCTTATCGCTATCGGAACCACGGCGGCGGTACTGTACAGCCTGTACAACACATGGCAGATAGCGCATGCCAATTTCGCGGCGGTGGACGCGCTCTACTTTGAATCAGCGGGCGTCATCATCACACTGATACTGCTCGGCAAATCCCTTGAAGCTGTTTCCAAAGGACGAACCGGTGAAGCCATAAAGAAGCTCATGGGGCTTGCGCCCAAAACCGCTCTTATCATACAAGACGGCGTGGAAAAAGAAATCCCCATCGAGGAAGTGGAAATCGGCGACATTATCATCGTGAAGCCCGGCGCGAAAATCCCGGTGGACGGCTCTGTCATTGACGGTCACACCGCTATCGACGAAGCCATGCTGACCGGTGAGAGTATGCCAGTGGATAAAAAGGCGGGCGATCCGGTATATGCCGCTTCTATAAATACCACGGGGACCATCAGGTTCAAAGCCGAAAAAATCGGTAGCGACACAGCATTGGCGCAGATTATCAAGCTGGTGGAGGATGCCCAGGGCAGTAAAGCGCCTATCGCGGCGTTGGCCGACAGGGTCTCCGGAGTGTTTGTGCCGGTTGTGTGCGTGATTGCGCTGCTGGCGGGAATCGCATGGTTAATAGGCACAGGCGGCGATATCAAATTCGCCTTAACCATCTTCATTTCCGTACTGGTAATCGCCTGTCCTTGCGCTTTGGGATTGGCGACTCCAACGGCCATCATGGTAGGAACGGGCAAAGGCGCTGAGAACGGAATATTGATAAAAGGCGGCGAGGCACTGG
>JAISRJ010000097.1 GCA_031273705.1 Clostridiales bacterium | reverse complement strand
ATAAAAACCCCGCCGCCGGTTAAAGACGAAAAACTGCTCTTTACAGTAATACGCGCCGCCTTTAACCAGCGGCGCAAGACATTGCTTAACTGTTTAAGAAATACTAAAGAGCTTAGTTTGACCAGAGAGCGAGCCGCGGATATTTTACGGGTCTGCGGTTTTGACGAAAACATCCGAGGCGAAAATTTATCAACGGATGATTTTATAAAACTCTCGGACGCGCTTACGCCATAAAGTGTTCGGCATTGGCGCGTTCACGCTAATTGTTTCAACTGCGGGGTACTACGCGGTCTATTTTCTTAACCAATCTGGCAGACCGGGCAAGGACTCGATAAGTTCTTCCGACTGCCCCAGACCGAACCTTCCTTTGGCGCAGAGATTCACATCCTCGCCGCCGGGGAGAACGCGCGTTTGCATTCCTCCGCCGATACCTATCAAAATCTTGCATTTTTGATCGCACAGTGTGCAGACGGACTCAGAAAACTTTTCTTTTAAAGGAACAGGCTTTTTTAAAGTCGGCGACAACTCGCAAAGAGCGCCCGTCGGGCAAACCGCCAAACACGCGCCGCATGAAATACAACGGCTGTCACCCATTAATAAATCAAATTCCGGCTTTATCTGGGTCACAAATCCGCGATCTCGCTGCCACAAAGCGGAAACACCTACAACTTCGTCACACACCCGCGCGCACAGTCCGCATAAAATACATTTGTCCGGATCGCGGTAGAAGTACGGGCTGGACTGATCTATCTCGCGATCATTGGCTTGCCCTTGGTACGTTTCCGCTCTCGCGCCATACAATGTAGAGTAGGAAGCCAGCTTACACTCAAAATAATCCGCGCAGCCGCACTCTAAGCATCGTTTTGCTTCATTGACAGCCTGGTCACGCGTCAACGTCTTAGAGACTTCAGAAAAGCCAACACACCGCGCGCGCGGCGGCAGAACCTCCGGTTCTTCACGCGGAATTCTTAGAGTGGACTTAAAGTCGGCTTCCGTTTTTTCTTCCTTGCTGTAGAATTGCTTTACCGGCTGATATACTTCATTCTTCAGCCAACAGTTTATCGACTCGGCGGCGAATTTGGCGTGGGCAATGGCCTCGATGGCTATTCCCGCGCCTTTGTTTATGGCGTCGCCAATCGCGAATACTCCAGGGATATTTGTCGCGAAGGTTTCCTCGTTCGCTTGTATATTATTCCGTCGGGTAAGCGCAAGAGATTCCAACCCGGTATTGTCCAGCTTTTGACCGATTGCCACTATAACCGCGTCCACATCCAGAGTTTCTGTTTCGCCTTCTATCGGAACCGGCGAACGCCGTCCGGACGCGTCAGGCTTTCCCAGACACATTTTTTGCAGATGAATAGACCTTACCGCCCCATCTTCTCCTCTAAACTCCAAGGGATTAGTCAGGTATTTAAAAATAACCCCTTCTTCTGCAGCCTCCTCGATTTCCAGATCTTCCGCCGGCATTTCCTCTCTCGTCCGGCGATAGATAATATAAACCTGTTCCGCACCCAGCCTAACAGCGGTCCTGCAGGCGTCCATAGCGGTATTACCGCCACCGCAAACCGCTACGCGCTTATAATTGGGTACGTTCTCACCAAGATTTCTCCGGATATAAGCATTTCGCAAAAAGTCAATCCCGCCTAGCACATTCGACAAATCCTCGCCGGGGCATCCCATAGCCATAGATTTCCATGCGCCCACAGCCACAAGAACAGCGTCGAATCCATTCCTGACCATCTCAAAATTATATTCTCCGCCGATGCGAACATTGTTTATCATCTTAACGCCCATATTGCGAATGGACTCAATCTCTTTATCCAGCACCGCCTTCGGCAACCGATATTCCGGAATACCATAGCGTAGCATACCGCCCATTTTATCCATTGCGTCAAAAATAGTGGGTTCATGACCCATTAAGCGCAAATAATACGCCGCCGACAGACCGGCTGGCCCGCCTCCGATAACAGCGACCCTGCGTCCGGTATCCGATTCTGATTTAAGTAAAATTTCCGGAATGCAATCCGTTTCGGAAACATCCGCGGCAAATCGTTTTAACCCACAGATACTTATGGGTTTCTCGACCAAGGCGCGGCGGCATTTTTCCTCGCAAGGGTGCGGACATACCCGTCCAATACAAGCGGGAAGCGGTATTTTTTCCTTTATTAGTTCGAGAGCTTCTTTATACTGCCCGTTAGCGATTAAACCCACATAACCCTGGCAATCCGTATGCGCCGGGCAAGCCAATTGACATGGCGCGACGCAATCGCCTCTATGGTCGGATAACAGCAATTCCAAAGCCGTTTTGCGGGCATTTCGTATCCGGGGGGAATCTGTTTTAATATTCATACCCTCGGCGGCTTCCATCCCGCAAGCCCTTATCAGCCGGGGTGAATTCGTGTTCTCAACAACGCATAGACCACATGCCCCGTGCGGTTTAAGACGTTTGTCATAACACAGATTAGGTATAAAAATACCATTTTCCATCGCGGCTTGCAGAATCGTTTTTTTTGGTTCGCAGGTTATCGGCTTATCGTCGATGAAAAAGCTAATCATAGTATCCCTCCAAGTAATCTATTATTTCTCGCACGTGTTCAAGGTTTTTTGTGTTTATGATTACAGCCAAACACATATTTTCTATATAAACGCCATCTCTTTCAAAAAACTTATTACCCTGTGTCTTAATCGCGTATGGAGCTTCCACGCCCTCAAAAGTCGAGGTGATTAATTTATCAGAATACTTTGAAAGATCTTCACCAAGAACCTCTCCTAGCGGCATACACATGCCTTGCTCAATATTTGCGGATAGTTCGTTTTCGTTTATCAGCAAAATATCCAACTCTTGAGCGGCAATCATAGCCGCGAATTTTTGCCGATTTGCCATATCTATCTGTATATCGCCGGATGCAAGTAAAATGTTCGTATAGTAAATATCACCGGTCAGGCGCTCTTCTTCCGTCATCAAAGCAGCCGCAAGCTCGTTTTTTAACTCTTCGGCGACCAATTCATCTACATAACCGCCGTAAAATATCAGATGAGCGAAATTATCCTTGGGAGGGTGAAGTATCGCGTTAACAATATTTGCGATAAGCACCATGACAATAACAAATCCGATAATAAAATACTTATAATACTCCCAAATATAACTAATTTTTTCTTTAAAGCTCATTTCTTTGAGTTTAGCGACCTCAGAAGTAAAAAACGCCGAAATATCATTTGGCATCTTGCATCTTCTTCCTTTTTATGGTAAAATAACCTAATCTTCAGTCATCTTTTTGTTTGATATTCCCACATAGAATTTTATAGCAACTTTAAAAATAAACGAAAAAAGAAGCGAGATAAAACGGATATCACAATCCACCTCGTCGCCAATAAAAACTTTAATGTCATTGGCAAATGCCTACGCTCGTGAGTATAACAAAAAAAATCGACGGAGTAAAGGGGATTAACATGCGATACTTTCAACGAGATAACGCTGTAGTGCTTACCGAAACGGATAGTTTTAGCGTGAGAGAGACATTGGAATGCGGGCAGTGTTTTAGGTTTGACAGGCAAAACTCTCCCGAACCCGAAACCTCCGGAACGGAAACTCTTTTTCGTATTATTGCAAAGGGACGTGAGCTTTACATTCGACAGACAGAAAATGAGATAATTATGTATCCTGCCACTGTAGAAGATTTCGACACTTGGAAGAAATATTTTGATCTGGATAGAGATTATCGCATTGTTAAAGAAATCCTCGCGTCTAATGACACATTAATCCGCGACGCCGTAGAATTCGCAAGCGGCATACGCATTTTGCGTCAAGATGTTTGGGAAACATTAGTTTCGTTTATTATCTCTCAGAACAACAACATACCTCGCATTCGCGGTATTATCGCGAACATTTCTTTGGCGTTCGGCGAAGATAAGGGAACGTTTTACGCGTTTCCTTCGGCGGAAAAGCTTGCCTCGCTTAGCGTTAACGAGTTGTTGGAATGCAAAACAGGTTTTCGCGCGAAGTACATATTGGACGCGGCGCAAAGATGCGTTTCGGGTGAATTAAATCTGCAAGCCTTGGAATATATGCCGGTTGACGAGGCGAGGCATACGTTAATGTCGGTAAAGGGCATAGGCGCAAAGATTGCGGACTGCGCGCTGCTTTTTGGATACGGCAGGACCGAGGTTTTTCCAACGGATGTCTGGATAGCAAGAGTAATGCGGCATTTTTATTTTAACGATGAAAATGTTTCGCTAAGCGCGATCCACAGCCTGGCAAGTGAGCGTTTTGGAGAATACGCAGGGT
>JAISRJ010000077.1 GCA_031273705.1 Clostridiales bacterium | reverse complement strand
GTTATGAGCGACATAAGCGATAAGAATAGCCAGATTTCGGAATATGCGGAATCCGTAACTAAAAAAAGCGCCGAGGCAATACACAATTCGGACGACGGTACCGATAAAATGAGGCAAATGTTGGATTCTATGGAACAGATTAAAATGTCGGCGGATAATATTTTTACAATAATAAAGGTTATAGAAGACGTCGCTTTGCAAACGAATCTGCTTGCGCTTAACGCGTCTGTAGAGGCGGCTAGGGCAGGGGAACACGGTCAGGGGTTCGCGGTTGTGGCGAACGAGGTGCGTTCTTTGGCAGAACGTAGTTCTCAAGCCGCAAAGGATACCAGAGCGTTGATTAACGATTCTATTGATAAAACGGATAATGGCATGAGGATAGCTTCCTCGACGGCGGAGACGCTGGAGAAGATTGTTTTCGACATTACGCAGGTTTCTTCGCTGGTGGGCAGTATCAAAGAAAGCACTGTGGAGCAATCACGGTCATTGGAGCAAGCTCGTGAAGATCTGTCTACAATATCCGATATTACAATCGGCAATCTGGCTATTTCCGAAGAATCTTCGGCGTTGGCTATGCGGCTTTACGCGCTGTCCGACACGCTGCCGGGCATGGTGGAACAATTTACTATAAAAAGGCAATGCCGCTTACCGGTGGCTTCAAAGCAGTAAGTAAAGCGGCGGGCAGCCCGCTATTGGTCAAGTTATCTTTACGATAGGGGCAAAGCCTTTTATCGGGGGATTTTAGGCAAAACGGCGGATACCCGCCGTTTTGGTAAAGTTGTGTAGTCAAGTTTCAATTCAGGTTTATACCGATGAATAATATAGTAAATTTTGGGAGATAATTGAAATGGGCTATTGGAATACCCGCGGCCTGCGCGGAAGCAATTTGGAAGAGTTAATAAATCTTACAAACGCTATCTATACGCGGCGCGGAATCGGTGTAATTCAAAAAGTCTCAACCCCTATAACACCGGTTGAAGTAAATAACAAAGAACACACTATTACAAAAGCTTATTTTGAAAAGAAAAGCACCGTCGATTATATAGGCGTGTCGCGTGGGAAAGCCCTGTGCTTCGACGCCAAAGAAACCAGCCGATCGGCGTTGCCCATGCAAAACGTACACCGCCACCAATTGGAATTTATGGAGCAATTTGAAAATCAGGGCGGAGTATCTTTTCTGCTGGTTAGCTTTTCGCTAAAAGCCGAGGTGTTCTTTATGACGTACAGAGATTTGCTGGCCGGATGGACAGCGTCCCAAAATGGCGACAGAAAATCCATCCCCTACGATGCCTTTGCTCAGCGCAATCTCGTTAAAAATGAGGAAGGTTTTCCTCTTCATTACTTGAGATTTTTGCATTAACATTAAAGTACATACATAATTAATCTTATTATAATCAATTGGAAGTGTATTTATGGTAAAACAAATGACGGTAATCATTCTAATAATTCTAATTTTAACGGCCTGTGGAAACTCTAACGCCACCACTCAGACCAAGACTTCGGAAGCGCAGACAGTGTTTGTATCCGACCAACCGCAGCCTTATAGCTTATATTACGAATCAAATATACAGCTAGGATTGTATGAACCGGAAATCGGTTGTTATTTAGGAAGCTATGTTCTGTCTAACAAGCAAATAAACTTTGAAATGAAAACATTTGATGAGATGACTAAAAAAGATCACGCCGTGTCTATGTATAACCTAAAGGCGGGCAACGCTTTCCCCAGTACATGGGTTGTAAACTGCATTGCGGAAATGAAAACACCATATATTGTACTAAAACCGCAGAACGACTATAATCCCTTTGACAGAAAGGTGATTGACAGTATTGCCGAGTCATTTGGAGAGTTTTACGTTCCAATATTTGTAGAGTTCTTTCCGTCTCCGGCTTCTATAACCCAAGACGACGAAGCTTACGTTAGCTTTTTTAGATACGCGCGGAAAGCCTTTAGCGAAAAGGCGTCGAATGTAGCCTTTGTATGGTCGGTGGATGCCGCGGATGTGACTGACTGTGAACGATTTTATCCCGGCGATGAATGGACGGACTGGGTTAGTCTGCGAATTTGGGAAACCTTGGGTGCTGATGACTACGGAGAAGATATTTTTTCGGATATAGACTATTTTTATTATTCCTATCAAAAGACCCATCCCATAATGATTTCCGGGTTGGCGGTAAGCCACTACAGCAATGGAAACCATATATACCGCAATCAGTTGGCGGCGGATGAGATCGCGAGGATTTATTCTACTGTTATAAACGATTATCCACGTATAAAGCTGATCACCTATCTGGATTATAATGAGCAGATTGCAACAGAGAAAAATAAGGACAGCAACAGTTTTTCCATAACTGATAACGATATTGTGTTGGAGGCTTATCGAAAAGCCATCGCCGACAAGAGGTTCCTGAGCGCGACTAGCGCCGGCGCTACCGGCCAGGAAACGAAACAATTGATTCGTTCCCCGTTTGAGGTCTATAAGATTGGTTCTATTTTATACGCCTCGGATATGAGCTTTCAGTATGATTTAAAAACACGCGGTTTGATTGGTAAACGCGAGATAAATGGTCAGCAGTATTTTGATATGAATTCTTACGCGAAAAACAGCAAACTTAAGCTGAATGTGGACGCGGATACTCGCAAGGTTTCGCTCGTAAGCAAATAAATCAAAACGACGCGTGAAGAAAAAAAGAACCACGCATGTAAGCGAGGTTCTTTTTTTTGAAGGTTGTTATTTGTTCTTTTTAGTATCCAAATTAATTTCATCAGCAAATTCAGAATTTCTGTCCTGTTGCTTTTTGGTTGTGTCCTGTGAGCCCTTATTTTTCTTGTTGTCGTCCAAACTAATAACCTCCCTTCGTGTCCGATTTACGGATATGTGCCATAGTGATACGAAATAAGTTAATGTATCTCTACGGTAATTATTATGGGGAGAATCTGAAAGATTTATACATTTTCTTGAATCAACTAAAACAATAATCTTAGAGGTGGGATAAACGGCTAAGCTAAAGACGATTTTTGTATGCCGCGATTGCGGCTATGAATCTTTGAAATGGATGGGCAGATGCCCGTCGTGTAAAGAGTTCGGCACAATGGGGGAGACCGTACAAACTTCGGCGGCGCCTATGTCAACGATAGCGGCGGCGATAGTCACGCCCAGAACAGTAGGCGCCACGCATTTAAGCGAAATCTCCGGCATGACTGAAACCAGACTCAAGACACATATATCAGAATTGGATAATGTACTAAGCGGTGGGATAGTGGAAGGCTCGCTGATATTAATCGGAGGGGATCCCGGCATAGGTAAATCCACTTTGCTGCTGCAAATTTGTCAGAATGTCTCCTTAGAGAACGGTACAATCCTTTACGTGTCCGGCGAGGAGAGTATCGGACAGATCAAAATGAGGGCGGATCGCTTAGACGTAACAACGGATCAACTGCTGCTCGCGGCGGAAACCAATTTGCGGATGGTAGAACAGATGATAGAGGACTTAAAACCCAAGCTGGTAATTATCGACTCTATACAAACAATTTATAATGAAGAGACAGGATCGGTTCCGGGCAGCGTGACTCAGGTTAAAGCCTGCACAAGCACCTTAACGCGGCTGGCAAAGACCATGAATATATCAATTTTTATAGTAGGGCATGTGACAAAGGAAGGAGCTTTGGCGGGTCCGCGAGTGTTGGAGCACATGGTGGATACAGTGCTTTATTTTGAAGGTGAGCGACGGGAGAGCTATCGGATAATTCGGGCTGTAAAAAACAGATTCGGATCAACAAACGAAATAGGTGTTTTTGAGATGAGCGACGCGGGGCTTGTGTCTATAACCAATCCGTCGGAATATTTGCTTACAGGCAGACCTATAAATGTTCCCGGCTCTGTGGTAACGTGCGCAATAGAGGGTACTCGCCCGATATTAGCCGAGGTTCAGGCTTTGACGACATATACAAACTTCGGAACACCTCGCAGAACCGCTACCGGGCTGGACTATAACCGCATAATAATGCTGCTGGCAGTTCTGGAAAAACATACTAAGACACAACTCTCTAATGTGGATTGCTACATTAATCTGACCGGCGGTGTTAGACTGGCTGAACCCGCGCTGGATACCGCCGTGGTTGTGGCGGCAGCTTCGGGGTTAAAAAATAAAGCCGCGAATCCATTCGCGGTAACGTTTGGAGAAGTGGGGTTGACGGGCGAGCTTCGCTCGGTAAGCTACTGCGAAAAACGTATTACAGAGGCGGAGAAGATGGGGTTTACGCAATGCGTTATCCCCAAAGCAAACATGAAGGGTCTTGGATTAAAAGATACACAAAAATGCCGCGTTTTGGGCGCGGCGAATATAAACGAATTATTAGAAGCGTGTTTAGGCTGAACACCACCGGGAGGCTTGAAAATTGTTGTTTGACATGCACGAACATGAGTGATATAATTTTATACTGCACTGCAATTGTAAATACGTGGCTAATTTTATAAATTATATCATACTTTC
>JAISRJ010000206.1 GCA_031273705.1 Clostridiales bacterium | reverse complement strand
CGTGTGCTCTTCCGATCTCTTTTTGGATTGCAATCGCCACATCCCTATGCTCGTTATAATAAGCTGTTCTTGCTATGAAAAGGGTCGGTTCATAATAAACGTCTTCGTCCGCCTTAAATTGACTATGTATAACTTTCGCAATGCCGTTTTTAACCAGTTCCGCCTCAAAGCCGGCGAACACTACAGTTGCGTCCACAGAACCCGAGGCCACTCCGGCGGCACCTTCCGTCGGGTTCATGTTAAGGGGTTCTATTTCTTCAAAAGCGACGCCAGCTTCTTCAAGCACGCGAATCAAGTACATATGCGGGCTTGCGCCGCGCGTATAAGCTATTTTTTTGCCTTTAAGATCAGCTATGGATTCTATGCCCGAATCAGTCCCGGCAATAATTTTCCAACCGCCGCCGTTACCCCAACTGGTGATACTCAGCAACGTATGCTCTATACCGTTTGCTCGGGACAAAACCCCCGCCATTCCGGTATATACCACAAAATCCAGTTCCTCCGCCACCAACGCTTCATTAATGGCGGGCGCGTTCCCCACAAACCCCAGCGGCACGCTTTTATAGCCCAGCGGAACTAAATATTCGTCCAAGTATCCTTTATAATCCGCGACTCCAAGCAGACCAACCGGAAAATTCTGGCCTGACGACGGATATCCTATTCGCACTTCTTCAAGGTCGCCGGATGGTTCTGTAGTATTTTTCTGCGTGAAATTCTCCGGCTCTTCGGTTTCATCAGTAGTTTTCGATGTGGAATGTTCGGTATCATAGGTTCCTTCCGCAATAGATTTTAATGTTCTCCATTTATGTTCAGCAGTTTCCGTTTTAACAGTTTCCGCTTCAGCGGTTTCTTCTTCAGTAGCTTCTTCAGAAGGGTTTTCTTCCGTGTCCTCTGTATTGGCTATTACCTGATTTTCCCCCTCGTCCGTAACTTTTTCGTCCTTGTTCGCGGAGCAGGCTGTAAGAAACAAACCTAAAATCAATAGCGATACCAGCGAGAACACTTTAAAGCTATGTAATTTTGAATTAATTCTTCTAAAATTTATCCTTTGAAAACCGAGCCTTCTCAGAAAAAAAGCCGTTATTTCCAAACCTACCATCTCCTTAATTTTTCTTCGCCGTCCAGGGCGGCTTCCGCGTAACCGATTTAAAAATCAGGTGGGGGGACGCGCCGCACCGGTGATGGGTATTTTTTCGAGGAAAAGCACAAAAAAAAATCCTCACCCCTTTCTTGATAATCATTTGATGAATTTTATAGTAAAGGGTGTTGACAAGATAATGTAAAATATAAATACATAAAGTATACCATTTCTTACAATCTTCTACTATTCTTCCATTTTAGTATAACACTCTGCAAAAATTTGTCAATACGAAAAAACTATAAGCTAAGAAAAGCATAAAAAAATGCGAAAAACGGAAGAGTCGTTTTCGACCTTTTTTTGCTCTACGCTCTTGGCTAAGCCGGAGACCGCGATGTGAATGTTACCCGCGAGTTCAAAATTTATCCTTAGATTTACATAATGCTCTTTTTTTGGGAAATAATACAGCTAATTGATAGTCGATTATTTAGGAGGTAAGCGTATGAAATATATCTGCTGTCTATTAACCGCAAGCATAATTATGATGGGAAATATACATTATGTATCCGCTTGGGAAAAAATAAGCCGCAAGCTGTCGGATACCGAGATTATAAAAGAAATTATAGATTCTACTCCGGACGGCGGCGAATGCCTTATTCCGGAAGGCTACTATGAAATTGACGGCATCGCGATTCACAAGCCTATTACAGTGAGAGGCGATGGGTTGGTTACTCTTAGAACCCGTCTTAACTACAATAACAGCTCCTCTATAGAACAGAATTTTGTTTTTGCAATCTGGACGGATGATGTGGCTATAGAAGGATTCAGATTCGACTCTACTTACGCGGGCGGATCGGTCGGAATCGCTCATTATCTTGGAGATAATATCTCTATTCGAGATAATTATTTCTCCATTTCGGGCAACAGTATGGCTATTATCAGCAAGGCGAACTCCAGTCATTGCGTTATTGATGGAAACAGATTTTTAGAAAAGCAAGGAAGCCGCACGACGCCTATGATTCAATTGGGTAAAAATATAACCGGCGCTCGTCTAAGTAACAACATTTTGGAAGGTGATTCTCCGGAACTGCTGGCTCCGGATTTTGTGGATAAATTTTTGGCGCTGGACACAGAACACGCCCAGTTAATTAACAACGAATTTGAATATACAGGAACCCTTTCGCACGAGGATTTGGGGGGATATGAGGATGAGGATTTACCGGAGATACAAGAAGCCTTTAAAGTTGATCGGTTAATCGAGTTAAATCCCTGGCCTACTATAATAGACACCTCTACCGCATCGAACGCCCGTACAAGCGAACCTTCAAAATCAAATCCCGATACCGGTGATTATAAATCACACCTTACTCTTTCTATCGTGGTAATATTGGTAATTGCAATCAGCGCGCTAAGTAGAATGACAGGCAGGATATTGGGCAAAATAAAATGAGTATGATAGTATAGTCAGTTTCATAAGATAAGACGTTTTATCTCGCCGCACTTTTACGTTTATTTTTGAAATGGCTATAAATTTATTATGATATACGCAATTAAGGGGATGATGAAGTGGCGGAAGTTCCTCAACTTGTTAAAAGTCATTATCAGTTCGCGTGGGATAGTCTTGGGGATATAAAAGAAGGCAGGGGCGATCTGGGCGAAGACATGCCTGTGTTGGTTTACCGCCTTATGCAATATACAATGTTGGATGTTTTGAGCAGAGAGTTTGGCGCGGAACGCGCGAATCAATTCTTCCGTGACGCGGGCTATATCGCCGGGGTCGAGTTTTCAAAAAATAGTCTAAATTTAAACGTAGATTTTAATTCGTTTTTAGCAAACTTGCAACAGTCTTTGCAGGAACTTAAAATCGGCATTCTAAGAGTAGAGTCGTACCAAGAAACAGACGGCAAAATTGTTATGACTGTTGGTCAAGATTTGGATTGCAGCGGTCTGCCCGTTACAAATGAAAATGTTTGCAACTATGACGAAGGCTTTATTTCCGGTATTTTGGAAAGCTATACAGGCAAACCTTACGAAGTTACTGAAATTGACTGCTGGGCTAACGGAGACAGGGTATGCCGTTTTGAAGGCGTCATCAAATCTCGTAAAAAGAAATCTCAATTTAAAAGCATTAATCCTAACTCTGTGGCAAATTTACTGTTCAGTTATCTGCGTGATGTGTTCTATCGGCAAAATTACGCAAGGCTGGACTTTAGTAAAGTTCCATCCGATTTTGAACAGTTAGCCAGGGGATTGGAATATTTTGTGTATTGTGTCAGTGAGGTTCGTTCGTTTGCAAAAGCTATCGCAAAAGGCGATTTGCACAGTTCTATTCCGGCCGCGGATAATGAGCTTGCCGCTCCTCTAAAAGCTCTGCACGCCACACTCAAACATTTGACATGGCAGACCCAACAGGTAGCCAACGGGGATTACAGCCAGCATGTGGACTATTTGGGCGACTTCGCCGACGGATTTAACACAATGATCAAGCAGCTTGACGAGCGTTATAAAGCTCTTAACGAGGAGATTGAGCGTTCGACACAGAAAACATTGCAACTGGCGGAAAGTAATGATTTGTTTGAGATTGTCACCAAAGAAAACTCTCAGTGGATGGTCGTTGTGGATAAAGCTAATGGCGAATGGCTGTTCAACAATTACCCCGTTACTAATATATTATTAGTGGAAGAGTTTTTACCACAACTAACTGATTGGCTTAACTCGCGACTTAAAATTCCCGAAACTGAAAATGATATTAGCAAGGTAAACCATGAACTGGAATTATCGTATGGTGGCTTTACACAATTTTTTT
>JAISRJ010000205.1 GCA_031273705.1 Clostridiales bacterium | reverse complement strand
GAATAATAAAAGACTTAATAGAAAACAGAGCGATAGGAAATGTCGTCTACTTTATAGATAACAATGTTACGGAATTTCAAGCTCAAATGTTACAGCCGGAATTTGCCTCGACTGAATGGCGGCAGCACCCAGACTTTAAGGGGGGCATATTTTTGGACAGCGCGGTTCATCACATCTCTCGTCACCGCTTTTTATTTGGTAATGTGGAAAATGTATTCGCTCATGGCAGAAGCGCGGAAGTGGATTTTAGCCCATATTCCTGCATTAACGCCATACTGCGTTTTGACGACCAGATCATCGGTCATTACACCTTCTACTGCATCTCCAGAGAGACTCAAGCACCGCTTGTGGGTCTGCGGATCTTCGGCACCAATGGAGAAATATATCTTGAATCTAAAAATTGCGGATTTGTAAACTTCACAACCAAAGACGGCGAACACCAGGCAATACCCTATAAACCGAACGAGGGATATTTCAACGAGTTGCTTAATTTCTACGAGGCCGTACAGAACAACACATCCATAATCTCTACCCCGGAAAAGGGTCTGGGCGACATGCAAGTTATCTTCGACATCCTGCGTTCTATCGAAACGGGGGAACTAATTACAACCGCCCCACCGGTTAAGAAATCGAAGTCCAAAGCGAAGTAAAATCGCCGTTAAATTTGTTAACGCTATGAAAGTACTAAAACGCCTAAAGCACTCCGGCGGCTGATTTTCGTTGCGAATCAGCCGCCGCGCGTATATAAAGAAGAGGGGACTGTTTCTATTTTGTATTGCTTTGACTATCCTTAGTCGGATATGAAGTATGGTCAACATATGGCGGTTTAACCTTCTTGCCGGAGTTAATAATAAAATACAAACCCAAAGCCATAAGAACAACGGGTATACCCATTCTTAACATACGACTTAAATAATAAGAATCGTAAATACCATAATGAAGCCAATCCATTACTCTGTTTAAAACACCCAGTCCAAGACAAAGCGCTACAAAAAGAACAACAGCCGTCTTGTTAGCTCTTACAAAACCCAGTATATCATCAACATTATCCGTTACGTCTACTCCGCCGTTTATCAGATTCCGTATACGGAACCCATCAAACGCGCAGCCAATCCACATAATTCCAGCCAAAATTCCAACCAATGGTATTTCAAACATACCCGCTAAATAAGAAGTAAACAAGAAGCCGGTCATAGCAAACAATCCGCGTTTAATCAAACCTTCATACATGTAATTCAAGCCGGGCAGCATCGAGAATATAAACAATAAGCCCCAATTAACGTGTTTGCCCGCGTAATGCGGGTGGTGTGGCGGCATATGATGTGAATGATGCGACAAAGCCTCATGCTCACGATTCCATTTTTTTTGTAAACACGGGGTGCAATACACACGCCCTCCGACTTCGGCGGTACATTCCTCACACAGCCAGTCTCCGCATTCGTTGCATGTATTAATGGCGGTTCTTGTGGGATGGTTCTTGCAATTCATAATTTAACTTCCTTTCTTGATTTTTTGTTTTCTTACGAACATATACGGAAGCAAATTTGAATAGTTTGAGGAATGCAATTACATTTTTGAAGGAGCCTTTATCCCCAGCAGAGCCAATCCGGTCTCAATAACTATCCGCACACAGTCTGTCAGCGCAAGTCGCGCTGATGTTAGTTCTAAATCGTCTGATAAAATTATATTGTTATGATAAAATTTGTTATAAGCCTGCGCAATCGCCACCAAACAACGTGAAATAATAAACGGCTCATATTTCTCGTGAGCCTCGATAACCCGCCCAGGAAAATCATTCAACGCCTTAATCACTTCATACGAATAATCGTCGCCTAACAACGATGGGCTAAAGGTTTTATATTTGCCTTTTTCCAGCACACTGCAAGCTCTAGCGTGAGTATACTGTACATAAGGTCCTGTCTCGCCGTCAAAATTAAGCATCCTCTTCCAAGAGAACATAACATCCTTAATTCGGTTGTTATACATCTGATTAAAGATAACGGCGCCAACCCCGACAAGCTCCGCTACTTCATTTTTGTCCGGCAGCTCGGGATTCTTTTCATTTATAATATCAAATGTCTTTGCCACGGCCTCGTTAAGCAGATCTTCCATCTTAATCACGTTACCCTTGCGAGTCGATAATTTTCCTTCTTCAAAGACGACCAATCCATAAGGTATATGAACCATATCTTTCGCCCAATCGTAGCCCATCAAATCGACTACTTTCATCCATTGAGCAAAATGCAGATTTTGATCCAGCGCGGTAACATATAAACTCTTATAAAAATTGTAGGTTTTCTTTCTGTCCAGTGCCGCGGCAATATCTCTGGTAGGATACAGTGTTCCTCCGTCGCCTCGCAAGATTAAACACGGCGGCATATTATACTCGCTCAGGTCAACAATCATTGCTCCCTCGCTTTTTATAAGCAGATTCTTCTCCGCCAGCTCCGTCACAACGGCGTCCATCTTGTCATTATAATAGCTCTCACCGCGATATGACTCAAATGTAATGCCCAGGCGCTTATATACACGCTCGTATTCTTTCAGACTTAAATTCACAAACCACTTCCATAGTGATAAAGCTTCCTCGTCCTGATTTTGCATTTTCAACATCCACGCCCTGGCTTCATCGTTTAAGCCGGGATCACGCTCCACCTCATCGTGGAATCGTACATATATTTCTGTCAGACCATCGATACCGCGCCTATCTATCTCTTCTTTGTTTCCCCACTTTTTATAAGCGGTTATCATTTTACCAAACTGCGTACCCCAATCACCCAAATAATTAATACCAATTGCCTTATATCCCAAAAAATTAAAGATATTATATAGCGCGTGCCCTATTAGCGTCGTACCCAAATGCCCCACATGAAAGTGTTTAGCTATGTTAGGCGAAGAATAATCTATAGGCACAAGTTTTCCTTCGCCTATATTTGAGCTTCCATATTGCTTTCCCTTTTCAAAAATCTCATTTGTAACCTTTTTAGCGAAATGATCACGCCATAGAAAGAAGTTAAGATACGCGTTAAGCGGTTCCACTTTCTCTACGAATTCGGGTAGCTCTAAAGAAATTTTTTCCGCAAGCTCAGCGGCGATTACAGCCGGTGATTTTTTCAAAGTCTTTGCCAATCTGAAACAAGGAAACGCTAGGTCGCCTTTATCCGGACTGGGCGCCTGAATAATATCGTCGGGAGAAACTACCTCGGATATGTGTTTGCATATAACATCAGCAATTTGAATTTTATAGTCTATCATCTATTCTCCTCTGGATTTTCTTTTATTCGTGGAACGCGCAATTTCAAACGTCCCGGTAAATTCTCTACTTCTATGGGCATGTTGGGTCCTATTTCACCGTCTATATCGGTAGGATCAGATAAATTATCTATTCTTTCCATTTTAAAAGTACTTTCCATTTTAAAAGTACTTTCTATTTTAAAAGTACTTTCTATTTTAAAAATTCTTTCTATTTTAAAAAATCTGTCTTTCATATAAAGAATTCGGCTGTCGTCCAGGTATTCTCCCTTTAGCATTCTTAAGAAAAGCACCGCCAAATCCACCATGGGCATTGATTTAATAGCTATAAAATCAAACAGACCGTCATTGATGGACGCTCGTTCGCATAAATTACTAAATCCGCCGGCGCCGGCGCTGTTTAGCAGCAAGAACATAAACACATCGGCTTCAAAGCTTTGTCGTTCGGTAGAAACACGAATCGGAAAGGGAATAAAATTCGGCAGCTGCTCCAAACCTTTCAGATAGTACGCGAATTTCCCCAACGCGCTTTTTGCGGACTCGTCAACCTGCGCCGATATACCCATGAACAGACCAAAGCCGCAAACATTTATAAAATAACGGTCGTTTACACGCCCAAGATCGCAAGGAATATCCTCGCCGGAAACAATCGCGCTTACAGCGGCCGCGGGTTCGGCCGGCATTTTTAGAAATGAAGCGAAATCGTTGGCTGTTCCCGATGGAATAATACCCAGAGGACAATTAACATCGTTTTCCATCATGATATTAACCACAATATTGACTGTGCCGTCTCCTCCTGAAACTACCATTAAATCATAATCCGACAACCCTGTAATCTCCGCATTATCGTCCAGCCGCAGCAGGCTAACCTCGTACCCTCCCCGCTGAAAAATCGCGACGCAGCCATCTATGTCATGCTTAAAACTTCTATCCCCAGAGTGAGGGTTATATATTAATTTGACTTTTTTCATGCGTTTATGATAACACCCCTTAAAACTTCTTTCAACGCTTAATACTTCACATTGCAATCAACTTGTGGTATTCTTTATCAAAGCCGAGTCAAACTGCGACACACATTATGAGGGGAGATAAAAAATATATGAGCGATAATTATTATCTGGCTGTGGACATTGGCGCATCCAGCGGACGTTGTATGTTAGGTAGAATGAACGGCGACAAATTAGAACTCGAGGAAGTACATCGATTCCCCAATGGTTATTTTGAAAAAGACGGAAATCTTATCTGGAATATTGACGGCTTGTTTGAAGAAATTATCGCGGTTTTGATAAAGTGTTCCCAAATGGGCATACGGCCTGTAAGTATAAGCGTAGACACCTGGGGCGTCGATTTTGTATTGTTGGATAAATCCAATAAAAGACTCGGCGACGCGGTTTGCTACCGGGATTCCAGAACAAACAACATCGCAAAATTCGTCTATGAGCGCGTTGACAAGGATTATCTTTTCAGTCAAACAGGTATAGCCTACAATGTCTTTAACACTATTTTCCAATTGATGGCTATTTACAAAAACGAGTTGGACGTAATAAACAACGCCGAGACTCTGCTGATGATACCGGACTATTTACACTACTCACTATGCGGCAACGCCGTATCAGAATATACAATAGCCAGCACTACCGGACTGCTAAACGCTTATAATAGAAATTGGGATGATGAAATTATCCGCCTTTGTAATTTTCCCAGAAAAATATTTCCTAAAGTCGCGTCGCCCGGAACCATAGTCGGCAGGCTGACTGATGAAATAATCAGGAAAGTCGGCTTCTCATGCAAAGTCGTCTTACCGGCGTCGCATGACACAGCGTCCGCGATTGTAGCCGTGCCCTCCACTTCCGAGTCCGACTCCACGATGTATATCAGCTCCGGTACATGGTCTTTAATGGGTATAGAGCGCGAAAAGCCCGATTGTTCAAAACTCGCGGCCCGGCAAGGTTTTACAAATGAAGGTGGGTTTAATAACCGCGTTCGCTTTCTAAAGAACATCATGGGGTTATGGATGATTCAATCCATTCGGAAGGAACTGAATAACGCCTATACATACGCTCAACTGGATGCTCTGGCGGCTAACGAGACAATCGCCGCTATTGTCGATTGCGCGGACGATAGATTCCTCGCCCCAAAATCTATGATAAACACGATTAAACATTGTTGTATAGAATCCGGACAACAGCCCCCCAAAACCCCCGGCGAACTGGCCGCGGTAATTTATAACAGTCTGGCTAAATGCTATAAATCTACAGCCGACGAGCTAGAAGCTATTACAAATAAACACTTTGCCACAATTCATATCATAGGCGGTGGCGCGAACGCTGAATATCTTAATAAATTGACCGCTAAGATAACCGGAAAGACCATCTTGTCCGGTCCGACGGAAGCAACGGCAGTCGGTAATCTCGCCGTCCAAATGATCTCTAACGGCGAGATTAAAAACTTAAACGAAGCCCGGCGGATTGTAGAACACTCGTTCGACATTAAACGGTCAAATCCTTTAGATACGCAATTTCAGATTTCGTGAGCGCCCTTGATGAGCCGCGAGGCAAATCGCCCAGATACAGCCGTCCTGTAGCCACTCTCTTTAACGCGACTACCGGATGACCGATTGCCTCGCACATTTTTCTTACCTGACGGTTTTTACCTTCCCTCAAAGTTATCTTTAAGCTGGATTGCTTTCCAAACTCCTTCACTTTTTGAACTCCGGCAGGCGCGGTCCTGTAATCGTCTATCACGACGCCCCGCCTAAAGTTCTCCAGTTCTTCCGGTGTAGGTATACCTACTACCCGCGCAATGTAAATTTTTTCGACTCTCTTACTTGGATGGGTCAAGGCAAATGTCAACGCTCCGTCGTTCGTTAAAATAACCAGCCCCGACGAATCATAATCCAATCGCCCGACGGGATACAACCGTACACCATATTCCTTAACCAAGTCCAACACCGTCGGTCTTTCAAACTGATCCTTTGAGGTAGTCACATATCCTTCCGGCTTGTGGAGCATGATATAGACTCGTTCTTCTGACATTGACACAAGCTGCCCGTCTACCGTTACAATATCCGATTTCTCAACGCCGGATCCCAGTTCACACACATTGCCATTTATCGATACCCGACCGCATTTTATCAATTTTTCGGCGCTTCTTCTGGAACATACGCCTGCCCTCGAAAGGTATTTCTGCACTCTCTCTATTTTGATCACCTCATAAATTTCGCAATTATGGAAATTATAAACTATGAATAATATTCTAACAAGCAGAAAGTGGTTGATTATTTTTGTCACTTATAAAAGAAGACACTGAAATAGAAGAGCGCAAAATTGAAAATAACATTTCTGAAGAAATAATTTCTGAAAAGATAATTTCAGAGGATGTCACGACCGAACAGTTTGAATCCCATGTACCGATTCCAGTAGATAAATACAGGAATTTTCTTTTTTTTGACGCTAGTGAAAGGCATGTTACCGCCACCAATCAAGAAGCTGTCATAAGGGCCGCCAAGGATATAAAAAATAATAAGGTGCTGGCAATCAAAGATCATGGCGGGTTTCATTTAGTCTGTTCACCCTACAGCAGAGACGCAATCGCGGAATTGCGCAGAGTAACCCGAAAAGAAAAAGATCCTCTATATTTAATGTTTGACAATGTACGATCTCTGTCGCGCATCTTTTTGATGTCGTCACTAGAAAATGAAATAATCACCTGCGCCGCTGAGCCGATTGTCATGCTTAAACTAAAATTGCGTCCGTTCCCACTAAATCTATTTGACGGTCTGTACTGCGGATGTTCTATCGCGAACACACAGACACGGGGTGCTTTGTGCGTGGAGGCGGGCGTCTTTGCCTATACCGAAGCCATCGAATATGACAACCTGATCATATATCAGGATTTGGAAATGATTCGATTCGCGAACGAGCACAAAATCAGTGTACTTTCGCAGGACTGGGTAATTCCTTTTCCTATTGAGGATTCCATTATAAAATGTATAGAAAATAAGCCGATTTTAATAAGGCGGGCCAGAGGTTTCGCGATGGAACCGATCAAGCTGCCGAAAAATGATTTAATCAAAGAAATATCCGTTCTGGCAATGGGAGGTGATATGTCGAATACTTTCTGCGCAAGACAAAATAACAAATATACCGTAAGCCAGACATTAGGCGATCTTTCGCATCAGAGAGTATATGAAACTGTGAAGGATATTTTGCGCGATTATCGTGAAACAAACCGTTTCCAGCCGGATGTTATTGCCTGCGACGCGCATCCGGGCTATTACAGCGGCGACTTAGCGCGGGAAATATCTCAACAGACAAACACCCCTGTTAAGTATGTACAGCACCACCACGCGCACGTCGCGTCTGTAATGTCGGAGCATAGTCTGGACGAGGCTATAGGCGTGGCTTTCGACGGCGGTGGCTGCGGCGGCGACGGTCAAATTTGGGGCGGCGAGTTTCTCATTTGCAAAGGCGGCGAATACACCCGAGCCGGACATCTGGCATATACCAAAACCATCGGTGATATCAATGGAGTCCGTAAATCAGAGCCGCATGACAGTTCAGACACAAGCATATCCAGTCATACTATAACATACGATAAAACCTTTGATAAATCCTTCGACAGACTAAACAATAAGCTCTTCAAAACCCGCAATATAAATATACAGAGTCGAATCAAAAAAAACGCGCAAAATATTCCCATCGTCCCCGAATCTTCAAGGGATGCCCGCAAAACGGCATTCTTTCATCTGGTAGAGGCGGGGTTATATAATGAAAACACCAAATTAGCTATGGCGCTAAAAAACAATATCGGTACAATAAATACATCCAGCATAACGCGTCTGTTCGACACTGCCGCCTGCCTGCTGGAACTCGAAAATTATAATCACTTCGACGGTCAATGCGCTCAATCTTTGGAAAGAGCCGCCGAGCTGGCAATTAATAGCAGTCTGGCCCGTATAGAAATGGACTTTGATATTTCGGAGACACTTGAGCCTGACTACATGTGCATAGTGGGCTTTATCGGCATATTGCGCACTTTGCTCTCAAAGATAGAACCCTACGATATTATTCATGGTAAGATAACCAATTGGTACTCTTTAGATTATCGCAGAGCCTTAGCGCTGGGTTTTCATCACGCCGTGGCGAAAATGATTAACAGCGTTTGCAAGAGATTGCGTGAGCGCGAAGAGATTAACAACGTATGTTTGGCTGGTAGTGTATTTCAAAATAAAATTCTCACAGAAATGACATATAAGCTCTTGGTCGAATCCGGATTTTATGTCTTTAGAAATGAGCTTTTTCCGCCAAATGACGCCTCTTTATCTGTTGGGCAAGCATATGTGGTCTCCCAAAAAAATTCGCGGGATGATTTGAAAAATTCTGATTTTATGATAGAATAGGAGACAAAAGAACAAGTGATTATATCCGCGCAAAAACAAATTGTGCGGATACTCCTCTGTTCTAGGCTTATGCATGTATTATCCCGATATGTGAATTCGGAGGTGTTTGTTTGAAGCAACAAATTAAATTTTCTGTCTTATTGGGCTTCGTAATAATCTTTACAACCGCCGTACTTTTTGTTTATGGTGAGCAGACAAAGATTAAACCACCTGATTGGACTAACTTATATGGTATAACCGGTAAATTGGTAGCGCACGCGGGCGGTCAAATAGCGGAATTTCCTGAAACCAATACCATCGAAGCTATGGAACATAATTATAATTTGGGGCATCGTCTTTTTGAAATGGATTTGAACTTAACCTCGGATAACATTATGGTCGCCATTCATGATTGGGGTTCGGA
>JAISRJ010000201.1 GCA_031273705.1 Clostridiales bacterium | reverse complement strand
AATACCATGAGCGAGGAAGAAGTAAGGGAACTCTTTAGAAGCTAAGACAATTTTACTCCGCGAGGCGGATGTGTTTTGTGGTTAGCCTTTTTGGCGATAATAATCATATACTGCTATGGCTTACATCGAAAGAAGTATGATCTATGAAGAAAAGGTTATTGGTCGTCGTATGTTTTCTTGTGATCGCCGGAATTGCTTTGGCTGCCACAGACGGGCTGCGTAAGGATTTTATCAGTAACGGCGCCCGCGCGAATCTTACACTAACCGAGCAAAACGCGGGCGGCGCCAGAGACGGCTATCAGTATAACTTCGCTCTGGATAAGAATGCCGGAGAGACCGTTAATTGCTATATGCTAAAATACCGTCAGGACGATTATGAAGGGGCACGCAAATACGCGGAGCGATTCATAGAGATTATATCCTTTACTGAGGATGAATTTTCATACACTTTTATCGGAGGCGACGGCTCTGTGACTATTGACAAGGAAATTAACCAGATTCATTTTGAATCCGCGGAGGCGAGCGCGTCCGGCTATCAAGGTTCAGAGTTTATAACAGATAAAGAGTCTATACAACTGGCGGAGAACTTTATTCAGAACAGAATGCTGGTTTTGTTTTATGAAGAAGCTCAAGTTCATTTCGATGGGAAAAAATATCGTGTTAATTTCATCAACAGAATAAGTAATCTAAAGAATTACGCATTTAGCAACCGAATAATAATGGATAAGTTTGGAAATATTTTGACTTTGGATTACTTTAGCATCCAATACGACAAGGTTGGCGATTGTAATATCAAATCTATGGACGAGGCTTTCTGCGAATTGCCCAAACTTACTGATAAAGATAATATAACCTTATCAGATTGTCAGTTAGTTTATATTTATGATAACAGTATTATTCAACCCGCATATTATTTTATTGGCTCGGCGGCGGATGATCAAACCTTTGAATGCTTTGTTAAGGCGGCTGTGTTTTGAAATTGACATGTTTTAAAATTGACATTGACACAAAATCGCCGAAATGCTAGAATTATAACAGATTGCGGATTTACAAAATAAACGGAAAAGGAAAAAGATAAATCTAACTAACAGAATAGCCACTCGTATATAAGCATAGAAAGTAACTTGACTTGAGTAGGTTGGTGATACATTGGCTAGTTACAAGCATTTCTTGGCGACTCTGTCGCTTATCCCTGTTTTTATCTGGTTTAGATTTGAAGAGCAATTCTTAACCCCGCTGTATTATATCAAAATTCCGTTGGACGATTATATACCTTTGCTTCCTATATTTGTTATCCCATACTTACTCTGGTTTGCTTATGTGACCTGGGGGATTTTATACACCGGGTTGCACTCTAAAATGGATTTTTATAAGTTGATAATATTTCTGGGCGTGGGCATGTCATTGGCTTACACCTTGTATATGATTTTTCCCAACGCTCAGAATCTTCGCCCGGAAATTACGCGATCGGATATTTTCTCCCGATTGTTGGTTTTAATTTACACTTTTGATACCGCGACTAATGTTTGCCCCAGTGTTCATGTGATTAACGCGTATGCTGTACACGCGGCTCTGATTCATACGAGGCCGTTTTGTACTCGGCGCATAAATCGATATGGTTCGTTCATATTATTTATATTGATATGCGCGTCAACTGTCTTTACCAAGCAACACTCGGCGTTTGATGTAATCTGCGGGTTATTATTCGGAACTTTATTGTACATACCTCTCTATAAACTTTTTAGATTTAAATTAAATGAACCTTTAGATAGATTGGATGGGGGCGCTCATGGATGAACTGATTGATAATCTGGTTACTTTTTTTATGTTTTCAGTAATTCATACAATGTTGTCGTTCATTTATCCGCCTAAATGGCTTAATCCACGTAACAGATACTTTCGTGACAGGCGTTGGGAACAGAAGGGTAATTTTTATCAACGTATATTCAGAGTAAAGTTTTGGAAGGATTCTTTACCTGAACTAAGCGATTACATAAAAAAAATTTTTAGAAAAAAACATATCCTGACTTTAGAACCAGAATATCTTCAACTATACATAACCGAAACATGCCGTGCTGAATTAACACATTTATGTATTATAGCCACAGCGTTTTTGTTTCACTTGTGGGCAGATTTTTCTGTGTCTATGACCGTAATTTACCTCTCAATTATACTTAATACACCGTTTATAATTATTCAAAGATATAATCGACCGCGCATTTTAAAATTGCTGGATCGTAAACATATTTTCGCCGGTGTTAAGACAGAGGATTTGTTATTTTGAAAATTTTAATTATAACTTCATACAGTACCGGGCAAGGACATAAAAGTATCACCGAGGCAATCGCGGCTCAAATCACAGGCGAGTCCGTGCGCGTTCGTGTGGTGGATGGTTTTGCGATAGGAAATGTTATTGCGCGGGTTTCCGGACGAATTTATAACATCTTAGCGGTTTATTTTCCATATCTGTGGGACTTAATATATAAATTTTGTGACGCAAAAAAAGACTTTGTAAACCGGCTGACTGTTCGATCTGTAGAGAAAGGTCTGCTGAAGGTTATAAATGACTTTATGCCGGATGTGATTGTTTCGGTACACGCCGCTTTTGTGGGTTCTGTAATTGATATACTGGAAAAAAACGATTTGCATATACCTTTAATTTCCATAATCGCGGATCTGGATAATGTAACCAGTCTGTGGTCGGATAAACGAGCGGAGGCTATCATTTGCCCTACTTTGGAAGCAAAGCGAAAGATGTTGCTGGCAGGGCTTAGCGATAGGCTTTACGTGTTTGGTTTCCCTGTTCGAGAAGGGTTTTGTCGTCCTGAACCGATTAAACCTCTTGCATTAGAAGAAAGTGACTTGCCACGCGCGTTATTAATAAGTGGCAGTCAAGGTTCCCGCAGGATAAAAGGTATTGTAAAGGCTTTGCTTAATAATAAAATATGTCGGTTGACAGTAGTTACCGGCAGTAATTCGCGGTTGCGAAGGGCTTTGGAGCGTGATAACGCGGTTGAGGCGGATAAAAACTTAAAGATTTTGGGATTTACCCCTGAATTGGATAAGTACATGTTGCAGTGTGACTTTGTTATAGCAAGAGCAAGCCCTAATGTAATGATGGAAGCAATTACATTGAATAAGCCTATTATAGCAATCGACGCTTTTCACGGTCAGGAAAAGAAAAACCCGGAGTTTTTAGAAACACATAAGCTGGGTGTGTATTGCAAGACGGTAAGAAATTTGCCGGGTTTGATTAACGAGCTTACCGCCAATAACCAGGCTAAATTAAATACAATTAAGTATGTGCAAAAACAGTACGCCAAGTCAAACGCCTCACAGACGATAGCGAGATTTATCTTGAATCGGCGGCACGTTGGAAAGCCGTAAGCTTATATAAATGTCGCGTAAACGTTTTTTATTATAATCAATATAATCTGTTAAAATATTTGCGACTATTTATGTATTTAAATTAAGTATTTAAATCAATTTAAATTAATTATTTAACCTAGCTTGACGTGACAAGAAAAATCGCTTATTATGAATAGCGTCAACATTGGAGAAGTACCCAAGTGGTTGAAGGGACTCGCCTGGAAAGCGGGTAGGTCGTGAAAGCGGCGCGAGGGTTCAAATCCCTCCTTCTCCGGAATATAGAGAAGTCCGAACTCATTGCCTATCGGCGTCGGGTTCGGACTTTGTTTTTTACCATTTTTACTTATATTTGCGAAACTGCTTTAGGAGATAGATAAAATGAGCTATATCTTCAATTTGCTGCCGATATTGCCTATTGTTTTTGTAATTACAGCGGTTATATATTTTTCGGTCTATAGGTTATTGCGGTCGCGCCGTGAGCGACCCTCCAAATTGACGCTGCTTGCTGAATTTGTATTTGTCGGCTGGATAGTTATGTTTCTGTACATTACACAGATAACTACCTTTGGCGACGACTTTAGCAAGATGCTGAACTTTAGACCTTTACGCCCGGTTTACATCGCTATAAAATACGGTGCGAGCAACGCCGATATGACATGGCAAATTTTGCTGAGCGCATTTATGTTCGTTCCGCTAGGATTTCTCTTACCGATCATTTCCACAGAAAATTTTAAAAGTTTCCCGTCTGTATTCATTCTATCACTTGATCTTTCACTGCTGACAGAAACAAGCCAAATTCTTACCGGCAGGCACGCCGACATTGACGATATAATCGCGAATACCATGGGCGGGTTGCTGGGCTTTGCGATGTATGTTATTTGTCTCGGCTTTTATTGCCTTTTCAAACGCGCCGCCGATCTCCCCAAAAATTACGCTCTTAATCTGACAATTTCTATTGTCGTTATACTGACGACGCTGTCGCCTTTTATTATGATAAATATATTGTCCAACCGCGGCGAATTTGGATATGTGTATTACAGTCATTTACGGCCTGACAAGGTTGAAATATCAAATTCCGTAAGCAGCCAAAAAATATCAGCCAATGTTTACAGATACGCTGAAAGAGAAACGCTTGAGGATCTGCGGAATAGGCTGCGGGACGCCACAGGATTTTCCGGCGAGTATTATTTTGAGAACGACATATATACTCTTGAAAATGGTGAAAACGAACGAATATTCATATATGATCACAACACATGGAGCGTCTGTTACAATTACGAAGCCGACGACGAGGTTTATCCCTCCCTGCCCCCTGCCCCAAGCGAAGCGATAGACATGGCGAAATCATATTTGGAGCGGTTTGAGATTGACGCGAACACCGTGACGTTTCAGGAATTTGAGCAAGGATATGCCGATAATAATTTGCATTTGGTTTTTTCCGGCATATCCAACGATAATGATGACGGGTTGATATGGGGCGCCTTAAGAGTGACGCTTGGAGAGAACGGCAAACTCATTGCCATTGAAGATACCCGATTGCCCTGCGAATTATATCGCGAAGTCGAGACAATTTCTCCAAGGGAATCCGTATGGATCGCGCTTGATGTCGGAGTTGAGAGTTGGCATGGTACGGCGGTTGTGCGCGATGTACGCCCCTCCTACTACTTTAATAAAAATACAGGTTTTTTGATACCCACTTGGCAGACAGAGGCAACGTTCACAGCCGCGAGCGGTGATGAATATGAGTGGTCCCCGAATATTGACTCGGTGAACTAAGCTTATATATAGTCAAACTAATTTATAAAACTATTAATTTATATTAAAAAAATTAATAAATCCTGATTTTATCCCCCAAATCGGTTATAATTAGGTCGACGAGAAAGGGGGATTCTATTGAAGGCTAAAGAAGTGCTGGAATTGTTACGAAATTCAAGACCGACGCTTTCAAAATATGTTACGACTGGAGTCATCCGCACAATAACAATGATA
>JAISRJ010000171.1 GCA_031273705.1 Clostridiales bacterium | reverse complement strand
TGCTAAAGAACGACAAAGGTACGATTATAGATGGAAAGATAGAAGGCGCGCCGCATTTAAGGGCGGAGCATTACGCGGTTTTTGATACCGCCAACCGCTGCGGAACCGGCAAACGGGCTATAAGTCCCGACGGTCACGTGAAAATGATGGGTGCGCTTGCGCCGCATGTCTCCGGCGCAATCAGCAAAACCGTAAATCTGCCAAGGGAGGCGACTTTAGATGATGTGAAGAGTATTTATAAATTGTCCTGGAAATTGGGCGTAAAAGCAATCGCCCTTTACCGTGATGGCTGTAAGGTGTGCCAACCGCTTAATACTACTATTGAAGGGCAGTCGGAGAGGCAGCTCTCGGACTATACATATCAAGAATTAATTGATTATATAAATACTAAGAAACCCACGTCCAAGCCGCACAGAGTAAAACCGTCGGGAATTCGCAACGCGCGTGTACACGAGGCGGCGATTAACGGATTGAAATTATATATCACCGCTTCGTTCTATGAAGACGGCAGACTGGGTGAGATATATGTGTCGTCCGGGCGAGAAGGGTCGCTAACGAAGGGTTTGCTGGACAGTATGTCAACCACAATCTCGGAGATGCTGCAATATGGTGTGCCGCCCGCGGATATAGCCCGAATGTACCGAGGTCAGAAATATGAACCCAGCGGAGCTGTTACGGGGCACCCATATATTAAATTTGTAGATTCTATTTCGGATTTGATCAGTAAAATTATTGATATAGAGCTGGGGAATTTTCAATATTGTCAGGTAAAGCCGGAAGGGTATGAAGTTAAGAGCGCGGAAGAAGTATGGAAGGAAGTTTCGACACGCAGATACACTGAGGCTGATTATATTCAACATGAACTCTGCCCGAACTGTAAAAGCCGAAGAATGGTGAAGAATGGAACTTGTAAAATCTGCACCGAGTGCGGCACAACTACAGGGTGCAGTTAATAAGTGATGTGAATAAGGGTTTCCAGAAAAATATAAGCGGCAAAAGGTTGACTATTCAACTTTTTGCCGCTTATCTCATTCTACCGCCGCATCCATAAAGCCTCGCAAGGCATTTTAATCTCAGAGCATTTTAATCTCAGGTATGTTCATGATGTTGACAAATAAGAATAGTATGATATAATAAAGCATATGAAGTTAATATGCAAACTGATAATTATAAATTATATTGAGAGTGAGGATTTTTTATGGGGTTTCCAACTGTCTTTCCTACGGGAACTACGATTTACAAAAAAGAGAAAGCGTGCGGCGGATATACTGTTTTTCCCAGTATCCATGGGGCGCTGCTGATTGATATGAACGGAGCGGAGCTAAATCGCTGGGCGGGGCTTGGCGGTTTTCCAAATAAGATACTTCCCGGTGGTTATGTAATCGGATCGAGTGGAGTAAGGTCGTCGAAAAAAGCGTATCAGGATCAATTAGATCTGATTCAAGCCGACTTCGACGGAAATGTTGTTTGGAAATGGAACAAAACCGAATTGATTGACGACAGTAAGGAAACCGGCGAGCCGGCGGCGTGGCAAGCTCGTCAGCACCACGATTATCAAAGGGAAGGCAGTCCGGTAGGATACTTTGCGCCCGGGCTTGATCCCAAACCAATCGGTAAAACTTTGATTCTAACCCATGAGAATGTATGGAACAAAGATATAAGTGACAGCTTGCTGATAGACGACAAAGTGATTGAAGTTGACGAGCAGGGCAATATCATATGGACTTGGAAAGCCTCGGATCATTTTAATGAGTTTGGATTCGATGAAGAAGCAAAAAAAGTCCTGCGCGTTAATCCCAATATTTCCGGGGAAGCGGGCGGCGATTGGCTGCATATTAACAGTTTGTCAACTTTGGGGCCCAACAAGCATTATGATAACGGTGATGTTCGCTTTCATCCGGATAACCTGATTATGGATTGCAGAAACGCTAACATACTTTTTATCGTGGAAAAGTCCAGCGGTAAGATTGTTTATAAATTGGGACCGACTTTTGACGAGAACGAGTCAATAAAAAAATTGGGCTGGATTATAGGACAGCATCATTTTCATTTGATTCCAAAGGGTCTGCCCGGCGAAGGAAATTTTTTGGTATTTGACAACGGTGGTCAAGGCGGTTACGGAACCCCAAACGCGAGTTCGCCGGACGGCAGAAACAACGCCGTGCGAGATTATTCCAGAGTGTTGGAGTTTGATCCCATAACTTTGCAAATTATATGGCAATATACCCCTACTGAAGCCGGCTGCCTGTTATTTACAGACGCCTCCAAATTTTACTCCTCGTACATTTCCTCCGCGCAAAGGCTTTGGAACGGAAATACACTGATTACAGAAGGCAGTGACGGACGATTAATCGAGGTAACCCCACAACATGAGATTGTGTGGGAGTACATAAATCCCCATTTTAATACAATCCCTAATCGGCAGTTTGAGGGGTATGTAACCATGAATATGATCTATCGCGCTTATAGGGTACCTTATGAGTGGATTCCCCAATTGTCTAAACCATTAGAGGTAAATGTCGCCCCGCCCGATATTTCGGCGTTCCGTATTACGGGCGCTCAGCCGGTCGGTGGACGGGTTACAAGAGTGGAAGGCATTAACCCCGATAGAAAATCCATAAC
>JAISRJ010000096.1 GCA_031273705.1 Clostridiales bacterium | reverse complement strand
GCGGATGTCTACGTCGATATTGCCCATGAAGGAATAGCGGGTGTTGCCGGTTTTATTCCACTGCAGGTCGTAGAGGTAATTCGTTCCGGTGCTGTTTACCCAGGTCGAGGAGCGGTTGGGCGTAGGCGTTTTCCCGTCTTCCTGGTAAGGGCTATCCCAAGGCAGATTCGAGTACATGGCACTGACGGAGTATTGCTTGTCGTCGGCGCCCCGGCGCGAGCCTGTCACCATGGGCTTGATGCTCAGCCATTCGAGGGGTTTGTATTCGGTGCGGTAGCGCATGCTGTAACGCGTAAATTCGTATCCTTTCACGGCCCCTTCTTCGTTGTAATATCCCAGTGAGAAATAGGATTTCAGGGTATTGCTGCCGCCGGATATAGAGACGTTGTAGTCTTGCGCCACGCCGGTTTGTGTGGCCAGTTTCCACCAGTCGTAGTTGCTGTTGCGCAATTGGTCGTTCCATCGCGGAAAGCTGATCATTTCTTGGTTGGAGAAGGATTTGAAGTAGTCGTAGAGTTCGGCTCCGTTCATCACTTGTAGGTTGCCGTTGTCTAAGTCGCTCAATCCGAATTTGGCTGATACGTTCACGCTCAGCTTGTTGCTTTCGGGCCTTTTGGTTGTTACTACGATGACCCCGTTGGCGCCCTGTGAGCCGTAGATGGCTGTCGAGGCGGCGTCTTTGAGGATGGTCATACTCTCTACGTCGTTCGGGTTCAGCGTATAGTTAGAGGCTGTTCCGACGATCACACCGTCGATCACCCATAGCGGGTCGATGACGCCGTTGAGCGAGGATACGCCCCTGATTACGATGCTACCGCGCGAGCCTGGGCGTCCGTTGCCTGGGGCTACGTATACGCCTGGGGCTTTACCCTGCAGCATGTTTTCGATGGAGGGGGTCGTTGCCGTAACGATCTTTTCGTTGTTCAGTGTCTGTAAAGAGCCCGTCAGGCTTTCCCTGCGTTGGGTGCTGTAGCCTACTACTACGATTTCGCCCAGCGACTGCGAGTCTTCTTTGATGCGGATAGTCATCGTGGCCGAGGCTTGTACTTCCAGCGTCACATAGCCTACATAGGTGACAACTAAAGTGGCTCCAGCCGGAGCGTTCAATGTGAATTTTCCGTCCAGATCTGTTGTAGTTCCATTGGTGGTTCCTTTGACCACCACGTTGGCGCCGATAACCGGTTCACCGGTTACTTGGTCAATTACACTACCTGTCACTTGTACCGTTTGTTGGCTGATTGGCGCCTCTGCAACAGGATCTTCCTGCAGCTCTGCGGCGGAAATCGTTTGGGTAACAAACGGAATACTTCCTGCCAGGCAAGTCATGACGATTAACTTAGATGCTTTTTCTAAATAGCTCATGGTCTCATTTTTTTTAGTTAGTAAAATCAAATTGTGCTTCTCAATAATAAAGTTTAAACAGGTGCAAGCAGTTATACCCCGCTTGCTTTAGGGTTTTTTCCATGCTTCAGGGATTCTTACATACAACGATAGCTAAGCCCGATGCAATTTCTACTTTTCTACACACTCCCTTTAGTACAACTTAAAGGGTCGTTTTTGTTCGACACGCAAATATAGCGCTGAACCCCAAACTATCCAAGAAAAAAAATAGCTTTTTTATTTTATTTGAAGAAAAATTTCACTTATGCGGCAAAATTAACGCTTAGATGTTAATAAGTCCTATCATTTTTGGCCCAAAACCTACGAATGCTCCGGCCTCCGCCCCCTGTCGAAAACGTCCAATTGTCCAATTTAAACGACCGTTTATTTTGGACAATCCCCACCCCATTTCTCCGAAAACAGCACGCTTAGCGAAAAATATAATACACTGAAAATCTACCGATTACAAATCCGCAAACCATTTGCTAATGAGTATGTAATGATCCTAAAACCACTTAATTCGACATCTTCTTGATACTTAAAAGACGATTTTTCCGTACAAAGTGTAAGTGTTGCGAATCTTTAATTCGGCCAAGTTTGCTATTTTATATAAAGGATAAAGAGCCTTTCGGTAATTTTTTTGCATATTTTCACCAAATTCATGCTTATCTCAGTAGGAAATCACGCACGTGACTCAAAAAAATCATGCAGCATGATTTGGAAAAACACAAGCATAATTTCCCGCCAAGATGCCGATAAATCTTTAATAAGATTGAAGGATAATTTAATTTTCGTCAAAATGACGAAAATTAAGAGTTTCAAGTAGCGAGTTTACGTTTACAAGTGCCCTTCGCCGCGAATATCAATTTGATGCAAAAATAGTATATTATAATCAAAACGACATACGATCCATCAATTAACAATTAATAATTAACAATTAACCATTATAAAAACGCAGAATGCGTTTTTATATCCCCTCTTTTTTGGCGTTTTTTGAAGCGAAAGGGAGATTGAGCGGCAAAAAATGGATTTTCCGAATAGCTTTTTTTGTCATTTTGCTCATTCTGACTTTTTGCAGTGTGGGGTCTATGTGCTCACATTCTTTTGGGCGCAGATTAAGCTGATTTCACAGTTTTTTCATATATTTGTCGAAACCCAATATGGAATAAAATGAAAAACATACCACACGGTCTTCACTTATCTTTGTTGTTTATAGCGCTTTGGAGCATTTTCTCGTGCTGTGACGACAAGTCTTCCCGCCAGTGGCTCTCCCGTGCGGAGCAGTTGATAAACGTAGATGTAGACAGCGCTTTATGGCTGTTGGGCGATTCGGTGCGGACGGACGGACTGTCCCGCCGGCAATACGCCGAATGGTGTCTGTTGCTCACCCAGGCACGCGACAAAAAAGGGGAAAAGCATACCTCCGACTCACTGATCCGCGTAGCCGCCGGCTATTTCGAGAACCACGGCCCAGCCCCCCGCCGGATGCTTGCCTGGTATTGCATGGGACGGGTGTCACAAGAATTGCAACGTACCCCCGAAGCGCAGGATTACTACCTAAAGGCCTTAGAAGTAGACACAAGCTCTACCGATCACGCATTGTTAGCCCGCATCCATAGCAATCTGGGGATGTTGTATACCTATCAGGATGCTCCCGAAATGGCTTTGCCGCATCTGCAAAAAGCGGAGGATTACCTCCGGCAAATAGGCGACACGCTCAGTCTATCTTTAAGTCTACGTGATATGGCTCGTACCTATACTTTATTGAAGCAGCCGGACAGTGCAATCTGCTATTATAAACAAGCCTTAAAGATACTTCCACTTTACGACAAACCTTTTGTTTTAAGCGAATTAGGAGATCAATATATAAAAAAGGGGGAGCATGCAAGCGCTTATAGCTATCTGAGTGATGCCATACGTATGACAGCAAATGATAGCTCAGACTATACCCCCATTTATTTTGCCATGGGTAAATTGTTTTATGTGATGGATGAACCGGATTCCGCCCGTTATTATTTAACAAAAAGTATGGATAGCCCTCAGCCGGAAACCCAGGCAAGTTCCTACTATTACTTATATCGTATGGCAAGGGAAAACCGGCAATGGGAGGAATATGCCCGCTTGCATGAAATATATGTGTCACTGAGCGAGTCGATTATGGAACAAATGTATACGGAAACGATGTTGAAAATGCAATACGCGTATGACTACCAGCATGTCGAAAAAGAAGCAATTATGTATAAAATTCGCAATTTGAAGAATCAAAAAACCATCTTCCTCTTGGTGCTGGGAATATCTATTTTTATCGCAGCTTCTACCGGATATATCCTATATTACCGGAAAAGAAACAAACAGCAACAAACGGCTGTTTTTGCTGTATTTAAACAACTGAGAGAAAAGACGTTTCGTATTAGCCAAGAGCAGATAATTGCCAACGAAAAGAGAATACAGGAACTGGAGGCTGCGCCAAACAAAGCAGGCGCAGACTTCTCGTGGGAGCTGGATATGTTGAGAAGTATCAATCATTTCATTACCAACTCACTACAGATGAAGACGGCCAATGACGATCTGCTCAAAAACGAAGCTATTTATATCAAACTACATGGCTTTCCTACTCCGACCATGAGCGAGCAGGATTATCAAGAGTTGAAAGAGACAATTGACAAATTTTATCCCGATTTTACCTCCTGTTTTACTGCCTCCAAAGGGTTTAGCGACGAAAATATCCAAATGGCCTACCTGCTAAAAGCTGGGCTAAAACCTGGCAAAATCGCCCAATTACTAAGCCGGAATCGTAATACAGCCAGTATGCGTTTGAAAAGTTTGGCAAAAAAAGTATTTGGTGGAAAAAATATGGGAGCACATTGGAATGAAGATATAATCAAATATATCCTTGATATATAGGTGTTTTTTGTCAAATTGACTATGGATTGACTATATTATTGAAAGGGAAAATGAAGTCATCTATTTTGCTGATATACAACATTCTTTCCAGCGTTGACTACATATTGACTATAAAAACCTGCTGAATTTATTATTTACACATAACTTTGCTTCCGTTAAATATTAAATGAAGTCCGTTATGAAAAATTATTTATTAGCACTCACCCTGTGTATCGCCGGTTTATTCTCCTCACTCTCGGCATATAGTACTATCTACAGTATTACAACGAGGGGGACTTGGGGAGGCACGAAGTTTCGCACACTCCCTCCGGCGCCACCTTCCGCTTCGATCGAAGACAATGCCTTATCCCTCTATTTCCCCAGCGCACTGTCGAACCTGACGGTGACAGTAAGCGATGCCGATGGGAGTATTGTCTATCAAGTATGTATATCCTCCGGTAGCGGTTCTACCTATACTATACCGTTTGTGTTCAGCCCGGGTGAATATCAACTCACACTGACCAATTCCTGCGGAACCTTGTCGGGATATTTTGAGATCTGAGCCGGATGAAACATATCCGCGGACAAATCAGTAGTGCAACCTTGAGCAGAGAGATCCGTACAACAGCCTTGCCTGATGTGAGCGACATAGTTGTGCGAAGATTTCCCTGTCACCCGATAAAGAAAGGAAGTGCACGGTGAAAATAAGGTATAAATAAAGCTATAAATGACAATTTATTGAGAGGTAAACATGATTTTTATTTCAAAAGAGTGTTATATCCTTGCAATGTTTTTTTTAACTCAATTATCAACTTTTAAATTAAAACTTTTATGATTTTATTAAAGAAAAAGGCACTTACAAGTGTAGGGGTTGTAGCCATTGCAACATGGACGGCATTTAATCTCAATATAATGAGAACTAGTGGCGCCAGTATAGAAATCACCTGGGCCAATGTTGAGGCATTGGCAAGCGAGGGAGAGGGAGGGGGGACTTTTCCCGCATGTCAGAAAAACAAAGGATATTACGAAAAGGCATATATCCCATTTTGTGTTAATGGGAAGTGCCAGAAAAACACTTGGGAAAATAAAGGACAATTGGATGTAAACTACTGTAATCAGTAATTAAAACGATGGCCTCACTCCTTTGCAAAGCGCAGTTGAGGCCATTTTATACAAACAAATAAGATTAATAATTATGCGAATTCCCCATTTTATACTCATTTTATGCTGCAGTTTAGTTGCGGCATGCTGTTCCGCTGATTTCAATTTTCCCTACGAAGAAACCATAATGCAGGAATTAATGCCTTTACAGGGTATTACCAATCCAGTGAGAGTAGAGGTGAAACATCCTTTTTTAATTCTCCAAAATATGCAAATGAATGATAGTATATTTCATATCTACGATCTTGCCAGCAATGAATTGAAAAATGCCTTTG
>JAISRJ010000060.1 GCA_031273705.1 Clostridiales bacterium | reverse complement strand
CAGAAACAGCGGATTGCGATAGCCGGTATACTGGCTATGAAGCCGGGTTGTATTGTTCTGGACGAGCCGACAGCTATGCTGGATCCGTCAGGCCGCCGAGAGGTAATTGAAACGGTGCTGCGCCTAAATCGGGATGAAGGAATTTCCGTTATCCTTATAACCCATTATATGGAAGAAGCGGTTCGCGCCGATCGTGTGATTGTCATGGATAACGGAATGATTGCGATGGAAGGATCGCCCAAGCAGATTTTTTCTAAAGTTGAGGAACTAAAGAGTTATGGACTGGACGCTCCGCAAGCCGCGGAGTTAGCCTTTATGTTGCGCAAAGAAGGCATAGAGCTGCCCTCGGATATTTTGACCATGTTTGAATTAGCGGCGGGGTTAAGACCGTTTAAGCCGGGGGAATCATCATCCTGGCAATCTGTTCCGCCCATCCAAAAAGAGGAAATTCCCCCCCTCGCGGAGGCGACCGCGGGGCGGAGCGCTTCCCCAATCTTGGAAACGAAAGATCTTTCCTTCATATACAATGTCGGCTCCACATTTGCCCAAACAGCTCTGGACAATATTAATATAACCATTTATCCCGGAGAATTCGTCGGGCTTATAGGACATACGGGATCGGGCAAGTCAACATTGATACAGCACTTTAACGCTATTTTACCGGCTTCGTCCGGTCAGGTTCTGCTTAACGGCGAGGATGTAAAAGCCGACAAGTCGAAGTTGCGCTCTATACGTCAGCGAGTCGGGTTGGTGTTTCAATATCCGGAACATCAGTTGTTTGAAATGACAATCTTAAAGGACGTATCCTTTGGACCCGAAAGCATGAAGTTATCTTCGGAGGAAGTTAAAGAGCGAGCGGAACAGGCTTTGCTGGCAGTGGGTATAGACCGGGAATTGTTTGACAAGTCGCCGTTCGATTTATCCGGCGGACAAAAGCGCCGCGTGGCTATCGCCGGAGTTTTGGCAATGCGACCGGAAGTTTTAATACTGGACGAACCCACGGCCGGATTGGATCCCCGTGGCAGGGATGAAATTTTGGAAAGAATAAAAACCATGCGAGATACTTTGAATATAACGGTTATTCTGATATCGCACAGTATGGAAGACGTCGCGAAACTCGCGGATCGAATCATAGTGATTAACAAAGGCCGACTTTCATTCGCGGGAACACCGGGTGAAGTTTTCTCTCATGTGGATGAATTGGAAAGCATGGGCTTGGCCGCTCCGCAGACGACATATCTGATGCGCGAGCTTAAATCTAATGGCTGGCGGGTGGATGACGTTTATACTCTTGCGGACGCGAGAGACATACTGCTGAGCTTGCTATTATCACCGCGCTAAAAAGCGCTGGGTTTTAGACGGAGGTGAACCTTGAAAACAAAATTTACTATTGGACAATACTACCCCGGTGAATCACTTATTCACAACTTGGATCCTCGTGTGAAGCTGGTTGGGGTATTTATTTTTATCATAATATTATTTATGATAAATAATATTTTTGGATATCTGTTGACAATGGCGTGTCTGGGGGTGGCCGTCGCTGTCTCTCGCGTGCCGATTATGTTTATTTTGCGCGGGTTGCGGGGCATAATTTTCATCCTGCTGTTTACTACCATACTAAATATATTTTTTACACCCGGTGAAACGGTTTTGTTTGAATTCCGCTGGATAAAAATTACCCTGGAAGGATTGATAATAGCCGGAAAAATGTCTTTGCGCTTGTGCTTGCTGTTAATAGGGTCGTCGCTGTTGACGTTAACTACTTCACCCATCGAATTAACCGACGCTTTAGAATATATAATGAAGCCCTTAAAACGAATCGGAATCCCCGCTCACGAGATTGCCATGATGATGACAATCGCTTTGCGATTCATTCCTACTCTTATGGAAGAAATGGAAAAAATTATGAAGGCGCAGACCGCCAGGGGAGCGGATTTTGATACAGGCGGAGTAATAAAAAAGGCACGCAGCCTAATTCCCTTGCTGGTGCCGTTGTTCATTTCCTCTTTCCGTCGTGCCGACGAGCTGGCGATGGCAATGGAAGCCCGATGCTATCGCGGCGATGTAAATCGCACTAGGATGAATGTACTTAAATTGCAAAGAAGAGATTATCGCGCCGGATTTATATTATCCGTGTTTGTGGCAGGCGTTATGCTGTTAAACTTGATTTGATATTGGATCAATCCTTGGATTCATTTTCAGATTTAACCCTTTTGGTTCAATTAAGATCGCGCGTGACTATGAAGAATATCGGAATAGTTAGAAATAACATCCAACCCGGGTTCCATAGATTGAAAGCAAAACCCGCAATGAGGTACACAAGTGAAACTATAATTGGGTATGCCGGTTTAATCCTCCGAATTACGTCTTTGGTAAGCTTAAAATCATCCCCCGCGGGCGACAATGGCGGCGTGGGTGGGGCAGGAGGATATTGATTGTTAGAATCGTACATGGATTGGCTCCTTTATCATTTTATCTTTATTTATACTATTATACGATTAATATATAATAAAGTTTGTTACGTGACATACTCCCGCCGCTTACGCCTTGAACTACGGCGCTGAGGCGGGGGCTTCCCGGCAATCAGAGGTTAAACAATCCAATCAATTTATCCCAAAATGTTTTCGGCTCATCCACGTCGGCAGGTTCGTCTATAGTTTCGGTTTTTGCAATGCTTTCTGTTTCCATTACAAACGTTACGGAATTAACTGTATTTTTCTCGGACACAAACGACGTTAATATATAATTACCGCCTGTAAATCCGTTTACAAGATTATTAATACTGTCTTGCACATTTTCAATTTTTTTGTGTACTGTATCGGCTGTTGAAAGATAATTTGATATACCGCTGCTTAAAATAGCGTATCCAACCGACATTTCTGTCATATTGTTTGACAGTTCAGAAACACCATCGTTAAAATCCGAATAGCTTTCCGATAAAGCGGTGCTTGCGTCGGCAAGCGCTGATATTGAATCCGTTTGTGTAATAAACGCTTGAGCCAGGGCTTTTACCTGCGGGTCGCCGTTTTCAAGTAAAGCTCTGGCCAATGTTTTTGAAGTGCCTGAAGAACTGGCCATAGAGTCTAAACTTTCGGCAAGTTCGGCAATTCCGTCGTTTATTTGAGACGACGCGTCCACCGTACTCGCGGCCATGTCCGAAAATGTCGTCAACTTGCCGGAAAAGTCCACACTGGCCGCTTCAACGCTGTCCAATAGATCGGTCAATTTTTTTGTTCCGTCAGAAAGACCGGAAAAACCGATTGTCACTTCACCAACCTTGCTTGTGTCGATAGTGATACCACTCATTTTAGCGGCGCGGAAGGTAATGCCGCTCATTTCAAAATCCGTCACGTCCGCCGAAAGTTTGTACACGGCGTCGTTCCCCTGCATGTGAGTATAACTGATATTATGAACAGAACCTACAACTGCAATACTTCCTAGTCTTGTTCTCAAATTTGTACAGTTTTTTCCATCAATGGAAAGGGTAATCTGGCAGGCGTAATTATCAAAGAATTCTTTATATTTTTCATGACCGCTCCGTACCGCGATCGAAATTCCAATCTGCCCGCTTTTACCGCCAAGTTCTTCCGGCGATACCGGTTTTCCATCCAAGGTGTATTTTATATCAAAATCCCACGGAAGCGACATATCCGACAATTCGCCCTGATAATAGTATCGACCCGCCGGAAGTTTAACAGATACACTGCCGTTCTCATAATATAAACCGTCCTTGGCTGTAATAGGACTAACATGTGAATATTCACCGTGATCTGTTATTGTCTGCTCAATTTTGCCGTCAAAACTGTTTATAACATAGATTGCGCTGGGCGTGCCATTTGCTTGAAGATTGACATATACGGTTTCGTCCTTAGTATATTCACCCGTTTGCCCCATTGCTGTCACGGCGTTCGCAAGTGAGAGCATAAAAAATAAAAGTATAAGCGCAATAAATCTTCTCATGCCTTGCTCCTTCCTTGTGATAGAAATTCAAGGTTTAACGTGGTTTTTTGTATAAGTTTATCGCATGACATTAACAATCCCGGCAGAAAAAAAGTAGCGACTATTGACGATAACGCCGCTCCGCTTCCGATAAGCTTGCCGAGCTGTGAAATAATTCCATTGGTTGATATACTGGCTATCGCCATACCCGCGGAGAAAAGAATTACGCTTGAGGTGAAAATGGAACTCACGGTCTGGGTGATTGCCTTTTTCGTCGCGGTCCTGACGGGGTACCGCCGCCGGTTTTTCA
The DNA here is from genome assembly GCA_031273705.1 of Clostridiales bacterium. Classification (GTDB taxonomy): domain Bacteria; phylum Bacillota; class Clostridia; order Lachnospirales; family WQUN01; genus JAISGK01. Next base: position 2,207 of record JAISRJ010000060.1, on the reverse strand, counting down.
AATAAGAATTAGCGTATAATATCGCGTAATCGACCGTCGCGCCAAGTTGAACCGAGCTTATTATTATGTATCCGATATAAACAATGGGGTTTCCCTCAAAATATGGCATAGCTAAATTTATCCATATCGCGAATTCAATTACGAGTACCAACATAATCGGTATTGAAATTGAACGAAACGTCAGTAGTATTACTAATCCTATCGCTATTACAGCCGCAAATGTAATTATTATATTATCCTGGGTCACTACGTCGCGCATATCATAGACACTTACACTGTCGCCCACAAGGTAATAAGTATTGTTATAGTATTTTTCGGAGATGTTGCGGATTTCTTCCACCGCCGCAAATGATTCTTCACTTTCTGTGACTAAGTTTAGCGACAATATCATACGACTGTATCCGTGCGATATAAGCTGCGACAATCTGTTCTCCGAGATGGATTCCGGAGGTATCTCCGCCCCTATGCTAGTTACATAGGACGTTATGTTAGTCATGTAAGGCAGTGACAAAAATTCATTTGCCAGCGCGGTTTCCTGTAAAAAGTCCCCCTCCGGAACAAGCAAAATCATCTGATTCTGTTTGCCGAACAAGGTATTAATCAACTCTTCTTCTCGCCCGACCCGCGTCGATTTATCTATAGACATTACCTCGCCATAAATAAATGAGTTTTTCTGCTGCGCGAAATAAGAAGGGATTGCTAAAATTGACGTGATAATCATTATAGGAATAGAGGCTTTAAGGATGAAGTTGGCTAATGGTTTAAAATTGGGAAGAAATGAACGATGGCTTGTTGTGATTATTTGACGGTAGAAAAGCGAGGCGAGCACCGGCAGAAGCAGCATGACAGAGATTAAGCTGAAAACAATGCCTTTCGCAAGAACGATACCCAAGTCCGCGCCGATTAAACATCTCATAAGCGCGAGCACAACAAACCCCAATATTGTGGTGACACCGCTTGCCGCAATGGAGGGAAAGGATTTCTTCATGGAGGTTATTATCGCGTCTTTGGGGTTAAGACCCATATCACGCTGCTCTGAAAGAGTGTGCAGAAAAAATATAGAGTAGTCGATAGATACCGCAAGATGCAAAACCGACGACGCTGTCAGCGTAATAAATGAAATGTCCTTAAAAAAAGCGTTTGTTCCCATATTAATAATGATTGCGACGCCGATTGCTATAAAGAAAAGCAAAGGCTCTATCCATGAGCGGGTAGAGATAAGCATTATAAACAAAATAAGCGGAACAAGGAGGATGAGCATCGATAAAAGCTGATCTTTCGACTCTTGCCGCGCGGTGGCTACCATGACCGAATTACCTGACATAGCGTTATCATCGCCGATAATTTTGCGGATAGCCGATAATAATTCCATTTTCTCATTTATGGTGAGATCGCTGTAAAACATAACAGTGAAAAGGGCGTTTCTGTCATTATAGAAGGTGTTTAGCTGCTGCTGGTTAATGAATGATAATGGTTGAGCAAGATCTACATTATCATCCAGCCATATTACTTCGGATACACTATCTATAGCCGATATTTTTGACTTGTATTCAATTGCCTCTGGAACAGAAACGTTTTGAACAAGCACTCTTATAGCGCTTACGGCGGACATATTGCCAAAGGCGTTCTCCATAGCGGTTATAGCGATTGTAGACGGACTGTCTTTCGGAAGATATTCCATAAAATTATAATTGACTCGAACCTTGGGGATAAGCGATATAGAGATTATGGTTAGAATAGAGAAGAGCATAACGATAGGTGTTCGATTTTCCAATATTTTGCCGGGCATCAGTGCTACCCCCCTTTTGGAGATAAAAAGAAAGAAGGGCGCAGCCGCCCAAAACTTTTGGCGTCCATGCCCCGGGTTACACCATTTTTCCGCTTGGCTTAGGTAATTCTTGAATATTATATAAATTCTTGAATATTATATAGATTCTATATATTACATGATAATCTATTTTTTTCTATTAGTCAATAGATTTATTACACATTGTCAATAGTTGTCAATAGTTATGAAAATTGCAAGTTTAATTGTCCTATTCCAATTACCCATATCTGAAGCTAAATTCATTCGGTAGCGGTGTCAAGGGTAGGAGGAAGATTTTACGGGGGTGACTTGGCACATTAACGAGACAACTTCCACAAGTAAGCGGCGGTGAACACGGCAATTAGTATAAGAGTGGCAAAGTTCCAGGTACTGTAAATTT
>JAISRJ010000055.1 GCA_031273705.1 Clostridiales bacterium | reverse complement strand
GGAAAAGCCAGCCCCAGCGGATGTCCGGTGGGTGGCGCGGTCGTCGCAATGAAATTGGGAGAGATTTTGGGGGTGCCCGTCACCATAAAAGGGCGGCAAAACGCCTTTAATCGCTGCGGAGGCTGTGAAAGCAAAAGCACGTTTCGATACGATTATCGCGGTTTAAAAGATTGCAAAGCCGCCATGCAGCTTGCCGGAGGCGGTTCCAAAAGCTGCGTTTACGGATGCTTGGGCGTGGGAAGCTGTAAGGTGCAATGTCAGTTTGGGGCTATTACAATGGTGGATGAAATCGCGGTTATAGACCCGGATAAATGTACGGCTTGCGGGCGTTGTGTAAAAGCCTGCCCGAAAAAATTGATTGTAATGGTTCCAAGTATAAACGCGGTTCATGTGGCTTGTAATTCAAAAGACCCTGGTCGGGAAGTACGCAAAAACTGCAAGGTGGGTTGTATAGCCTGTAAACTATGTGAAAAAGCCTGTGAGTTTAACGCAATCAACGTAAAGGATAATCTGGCGTCTATCGATTACGCTAAATGTACTCAATGCGGAGCTTGTGTGAAAAAGTGTCCGTCAAAGTGTATTATTGTTAGGCCGACGCGCGAAAGCAAGGCGCTTGATATTCGGACCGTCGAAAGTAAAATGGGGAAGGATGTCCGCTGAGAGTTCGTTATTGACAAAAAAATGTTGTCAAACGTTCATAATAGGAATAAAATACTCTCAAGACACTATCGATTAGATGAGGAAATATTATGTGTTTTTGGGGGATTTTATATGCCTGATAATATTAATGAAACGAATCCAATAGAACATCAGAATCCATTTGAGAATCCGGCGGCGGATATGGATTTCTTGTTGGAAGAAGTTTTGGAAGATGAAATTTTACCGGTTATTCCTTTAAGGGGAGCGGTGCTTTTCCCCGGGGCAATGATAAGTTTTGATCTTAATAAAGAGCAAAGTTTGTTAGCGCTGGACGACGCCTTGGAGCATAACTCAAACATTCTGCTTTTAACGCAAAAAAACGCGGAGACCGAAGACCCTAAGATAGAGGATTTATATTCTGTCGGGGTGGTTACCAATATCTTACAGGCGTTGCGGATGCCCAGCGGCGGGCTTGCGCGTGTTATATCTCATGGCGAAGGCCGCGCGGTGATAGCGGAATTTACGCAATCCGAACCATTTATTAAGGCTAAAATCGCGACGCTTGCCGAACCGGCCAACGAGGAAAACTCTAAAGAAACCGAAGCCCTGTTGCGTCTATCCCGTGAAAATTTCAGCGATTATGTCGAAATGTCCGGAAGGGTACTCTCCGAAGCGGTGCATGAAATTTCGCAGTGTAACGTCCCCGGACGCGCGGCAGATATTATCGGCGGGCATGTGTCTATGAAGACAGAGCAATTACAATCTTTGCTGGAAGAACGCGACGGGCTGATTCGTCTGCAAAAGGCCGTAAGCTTCTTGACCTACGAATTGGATCTGCTAAAGATACAACGAGGGCTTTATGAAAAAATTAAACTTAATCTGGATAAGAATCAAAGGGATTATATCTTGCGTGAACAGTTAAAGGCAATCCATAACGAATTAGGCGACGGCGATAATGTAGACGATGATCTGGAAGTGTTTCGGGAAAAAATGGCGTCCGCCCATCTGCCGGAGTATGTTACCCAAAAGTTGGACAAAGAAATAAAGCGGCTGAAACATTCGGGCGGGTTCGCCGCCGAAGCTTTTGTTTTGCGTGATTATATAGAACGTGTGTTAGATCTGCCGTGGCACTATAAAACTAAGGAAAACATGAACCTGAGTCACGCCGAGGAAGTTTTGGAAAAAGACCATTATGGCTTGCGTAAGGTAAAGGAACGCGTTATAGAATTTCTTGCCGTCCGTCAGCAGACCTCCGCTCTCGACGCTCCTATTATATGTTTGTTAGGGCCTCCGGGAGTCGGTAAGACAAGTATCGCAAAGTCTATAGCGCGCGCTTTAAATCGGAAGTATGTGCGTATGTCTTTGGGCGGGGTGCGGGATGAAGCTGAAATTCGTGGGCACAGAAAGACGTATGTCGGGGCTATGCCCGGTCGTATGATAGACGCGATGCGCCAGGCGGGTACGCTTAATCCACTGATTCTGCTGGATGAAATAGATAAAATGACCGCCGATTTTCGCGGGAATCCCGCTTCGGCCTTACTGGAAGTTTTGGATTCCGAACAAAATGTTAATTTTAGAGATCATTATTTAGAATTGCCGTTCGATTTGTCGGATGTGCTTTTTATTTGTACCGCCAATCAACTGGATGGTATCCCGCAGCCACTGATAGACCGTTTGGAAATTATTCAGTTGGCGAGCTATACGGAAGATGAGAAAATTCATATAGGTATGGATTTTTTGCTTGCGAAGCAATTAAAGAAACATGGATTGCGAAAGAACCAGCTTAAATTTCAAAATGAAACTTACGGCGCCTTAATCCGATTTTATACGAGAGAGGCGGGTGTTCGCCAGTTAGAGCGGGCGATTGCGCAAATTTGCAGGAAAGTGGTAAAAATATTATTGACGGAAGAAAAAAAATCCGTAACAGTGACACCGGGTAATCTGGAAACCTTTATGGGTAATAAAAAATTTCGCGAAAATAAAAAGAATGAAAACGCCGAAGTGGGTATTTGCCGAGGTTTGGCGTGGACTTCGGTCGGCGGGGATACGCTGAGTGTCGAAGTGAATACTATGAAGGGAACTGGGAAATTTAAACTTACCGGTAATATTGGAAAGGTCATGGAAGAATCCGCCCACGCGGCGATTAGCTATATTCGTTCGCGTCATGAGCAGCTTTCCATTCGTAAAGGCTTTTTTAAAGACACTGATATTCACATACACATTCCGGAGGGGGCGACCCCAAAAGACGGACCTTCGGCAGGTATTACAATGGCTACGGCGATGGTATCGGCGCTAACGGATATACCCGTTAGCAATCAGGTTGCCATGACCGGGGAAATAACTATTCGAGGACGTGTACTGCCGATTGGAGGTTTGAAAGAAAAGATACTGGCGGCCAAGAACGCCGGGATTCAAAAGGTGCTGTTGCCTTGGGAAAACGAGAGCGATCTGTCAGAAATAAATCAGGATGTAAAAGAGGGACTGGATCTGATTTTGGTAAAGACTATGGATGAAGTTTTAAGTCAGGCATTGGAGCGCGTTTGATGAATATTGTAAAAGCGGAGCTTGCCGCGACGGCTGTAAAGCGCGAGCAGTATCCGACGGACGGTTTGCCGGAAATCGCGTTTGTGGGAAAGTCTAACGTGGGTAAATCCTCATTGCTTAACGCTATGGCGGCCAGAAAACGTCTGGCGCGAACAAGTTCCAGCCCTGGGAAAACACGTACAATAAACTTCTTTAATATAAACGACCAGGTAATGTTTGTGGATCTGCCCGGCTATGGATATGCAAAAATCTCCAGGTCCGTCTCGCGGAAATGGGGGCAGATGGTTGAAACGTATCTGTTGCACAGACGGCAGCTGCTGGGGATATTTATGTTATCTGATATTAGGCATGAACCCAGCGCGATGGATTTGCAAATGTTTGAATGGTTGAAACATTATGACTTTGATCTGACCGTAATAGGTACAAAGTCCGATAAATTAAAGCGCAGTGTATTACCTAAACACACGAAAATTTTGCGACAGGCTTACGAGGTTGAGGTCTTGCCCTTTTCCGCGGAAACTCTGGCCGGACGCGAAGAGCTATGGTCGCTGATAGAAGATAAAATCTCGCCGCAAATATTATAATACTCGCGGGTATAGTTACTGAAACGGGCTATAATCTGTCAACGGAGGGAACAATGACCGCACAAAAGAGAAAAACCGGATTAATCAACAGCCTTGGGACGAAAGTGATCGTCACTAATCTCTCTCTTATATTTGTTGGATATTTGATCATTGTAATTACTGTGCTTGGCATATCACAGTCCTATATAGTTAACGAGACGCTGACAAGAGTTTACGAATCAACTTCCAAAGAGGTTGAGGTGATTAACGGCTGGCTTTCAGATCAAAATTCTATAATGACGGCAATTGCTAACGATATCGCGTTCAGGGAAAAAGGTTCAACTGATTTACTAATGGATTTGAAGCGAAATGCCGCCAGTTTTCCCGTTTATTTTGAATTTTATGTTGGATACTCGGATGGAAGTTCAACTTTCGCTTCCGAATGGATACCCGACTCGGACTGGGATCCCAGAAAGAGGGGTTGGTATCTGGACGCGATGGCGAATGAGGGAAATGTGGTATTTTCTGAGCCTTATATAGACTCGCAGACGGGTAAGTTATGTTTGACTATATCCAAGATGCTGGAGGATAAAGCTTCTGTGGTTAGCGGAGACATATTAGTAAATCAGCTGTCCGATTTAGTTCAGGCTATTTCTTTCAGCGATAATAGTTACGCGTTTTTGTTGACCGCAAACGGCGATATACTTACTCACCCAAACAATGATTATAATCCGACAGACTATGTCTACCAAAATTTTGGAGAAGTTGACGACTATATATTTATAGACTGGAAGACTGTTGTAAATAGTAATCCGGGTATAAAGATGCGTGATTACGATGCAATACAAAAATATTTTATTATTCAGCCGGTTAGTTTCACAAACTGGTATTTAGGAACTACAATACCTGAAAGCGTGGTGTTAGACAGTTTTAGAATACTGGTAGTTATCTCCGCGTTATTGTCGCTTATCATCCTGACCGCGGCGGCGATTATCCTTTACAATATGGTAAAGAACACCATTTCTACGCCGTTGAGTGAAATTGAGGCGGCCGCCGATAAACTGGCGCTTGGCAGCGCGTCCGTTAATTTTAAAAATATTGAAACTAACGAGATAGGGAAATTGAAAAGGGCGTTTTTGAGAGTAGTGGAGGGGATTACCCGTCAATCGGAGATAATTGGTAAACTTTCGCGCTCAGATTACAGTGTACGGTTAGAAGAACGATCAGAGCAGGATATTGTGGCAAAATCGCTGAACAATATGGCTGAGACCCAGATGATGTATATTAGAGATATCTCTGGAGTTATGGAAAGATTATCTAAGGGTGATCTGAATGTAGAGATTGCCATGGAATACCAAGGAGATTTTCTTCCAATAAAAAGCTCTGTAAATCATACTGTTAAAAGCATCAAGAGAATTATTGCGGAGATTGCGTTGGTGCTGGCGGATTTATCGCATGGAAATTTGTCTAAAAAAGTTGATTATGAATTTCCGGGCGATTTTGGAGAACTTAAAGATTCCATTAATCAAATGATTGATATTCAGATGCATATAGTATACGATATTTCCCAGATTATGTCTAAATTGCGCGACGGTTCATTAGAAGGGACGCTTAACGCCAAATACGAAGGGGATTACGCGCCAATCCGCGAATCCATAACAGAGACGATTAAAATGCTAAAGCAGTATATTTATGAAATAAAAAGAGTGCTGTCCGCGCTGTCGAATAAAGATCTAACGGAATCTGTCAAAATACAATTTAAAGGTGATTTTAAAGATGTTGAAGAATCTTTGTCACAAATTATATCATCTTTAATCGAAGTATTTGACAGCATTATGCGAGCGGCGGATCAAGTCGCTACCAGTTCAGAACATGTTTCGAGCGGCGCCATGATATTAGCGCATGGCGCTTCAACGCAGCAGGACTCTGTACAATTATTGACAGCTACGTCTTCTGTTATCGCGGAAAAGGTTACGATCAACTCTAAACAGGCAATTGATGCTTTTAAGCTTAGCAAAGAGTCTATTGGCGAGGTTGAAAAAGGCAGTGAACGGATGAATAATTTGATTCACGCCATTACCGAAATAAATAATACATCCCAGCAGATTGAGCAAATTGTGCAAACGATAAATGATATTGCGTTTCAAACAAATCTATTAGCTCTTAACGCAGCTGTTGAAGCCGCCAGAGCCGGTACTGCCGGCAAAGGTTTTAAAGTAGTGGCTAACGAGGTGCGCAATTTAGCGAACAGGACTTCTAAATCTACACGAGATATTGCCGAATTAATTGAAAATTCCGCGAGAGCGGTAAACAGAGGCAGCCAGATTGCTAACGCCACGGTGTCCGTATTTGAAGAAATTGTAGACAGAACAAAAAACATGGCCGCCTTAATAAATGAAATTGCGGAAAACATCTCAAAACAATCCCATGAGACCATGAAGATCAACTATGGTCTGGATGATATACTAAAAGTCATTCAAAGTAACTCGATCACATCTGAAGAATCCGCGTCTGACAGCGAAAAATTAATGTCGCAAGCGCAGTTGTTAAAGGCAATGACACACAATTTTAAATTAGCTGTACATCCTTACTCCCCAAAAAAGGAGCTTTATGGATAATTGGTATAAGTTGCGAAAAATCGCAGACTATGTCGTTAAGATATCGTATTTTAAAATGATTGGATATTGAAATATTCCCAGCGATATAGTATGATATAATAATGCAAAGATTAACCTTCCTTTTGCTATTTACGAAGGAGGTAGAGAATGACAACACGAGCTTTAGATTTGCCTATATTAGAAGAACGCATTAGCGTAGATAACGAGACGCTATTACACATGCACACTGCCTTGATGGCGCAGTGTGTGGAAAAAGAGAGGGCACTTAGTACATCACGTCTCACGCACAAAAATAATTATCTGCAATACGCTGTAGCGAGGCTTGCTTATGGCTTCACAAAAGAGGAATATCAATCAGTTGTAAATGAAATGGTAAAAAGAGGGTTAATCGCATCATAGGGCGTGTTTAAAAAATAGGTTTCGGAGAATTTCCTCGCAAAAACAGCTGTACTCACGAGCGTAAGCATTTGCCAATGACATACGGCAATTTTTGGCGCAAGACAAAGATAAGACATTTTTCAAACACAGCCTCATCAAAAAAGCGGAGATTTTTAATCTCCGCTTTTTTTGATTTTCTTGATAATTTAATCTTCAGATGGTAAAATATAATTCGACCTGATATTTTTGAAACTAATATAGGGCACACTGGCGAAAAAAGGCGACTGCGGTCTCTCAGATTTAGTTGAAAGCGGAATTTTTTATGAAACGAGTAATTTTAATTATTTTAGGTTTCGTAGCTCTGGGGTTTGGCGCTGTCGGGATTATACTGCCTGTTCTGCCGACCACTCCGTTCGTACTGTGCGCGGCGGGCTGCTTCGGCGCGTCCAGCCCGGCTCTGTATCGAAGATTGGCGGAAGCAAAGTACTTTGGGGAATACGTCAAGAACTATAAGGAAAAGACGGGTATCAGCCAGAAAGCTCGTTGGATGGGGATCGGCTTTTTATGGATCACCCTCGCTGTATCGGCCGTTGTCTTTAAAAGACCACTTGTTTGGAGTATCTTGGCGACGGTTGGAGTTTGCGTAACAGTCCATATTCTAACAATTCGACGAGGAAGTAAAAAAGAAAAAAAGGACGCGTCGCTTTAATCGACGCACGACAGAAAGGATAACAGATGAGTATTGACTTAGTAAGTTTCCTTAACCAGCTAGTTAGTACGCCGTTGGTAGCTATCACCGTACTTCTAACCATTGGGGTTATAATGGTAAACGGTTGGACTGACGCGCCAAACGCCATAGCTACCTGCGTTTCCACACGCGCAATGTCCGCGCCGTCCGCTATTATTATGGCGGCAATCTTTAATTTATTGGGCGTTTTCTTAATGACCCTGGTAAATTCTAAAGTCGCCATGACTATCTTTAATATGGTAGATTTTCGGGGAAATTCTGGCGAGGCGACAGCCGCTTTGTGCGCGGCGCTTTTCGCTATAGTCACGTGGGCGGTCGCCGCTTGGAGCTTTGGGATACCCACCAGTGAAAGCCACGCTTTAATCGCGGGGCTTACAGGCGCGGCTATCGCGTTTCACGGCGGTCTTGGGGGAGTAAACCCCGGGGAATGGGTTAAAGTATTATATGGTCTGGCTCTGTCGTCTGTACTTGGGTTTGTTTCAGGATTTTTAATGGTGCGCCTGATAGAATTGGTTTGTTCCGGAATGGACAGACGCAAGACAGTCGGCGCTTTTAAAAAAGCCCAAATATTCGGTGGGGCTTTTATGGCGTTCATGCATGGCGCGCAAGACGGTCAAAAGTTTATGAGTGTATTTTTGCTGGGTATCTTCCTGGTAGGCGGAAATACACAAGTAGAGCATTTTTCCATACCATTGTGGCTGATGATCTTGTGTTCGGCGGTGATGGCTTTGGGAACTTCTATTGGTGGGTATCGCATAATAAAATCCGTTGGATTGGATATGGTTAAGTTGCGTACATATCAGGGCTTCGCTGCCGATCTTGGCGCGGCTCTGTGTTTACTGTTGTCATCTGTATCGGGTATACCGGTCAGTACGACACACACTAAAACGACCGCTATTATGGGGGTGGGGGCGTCTAAGCGTATATCCGCCGTTAATTGGTCGATTGTTAAGGACATGACATTGGCATGGGTACTTACATTTCCAGGCTGTGGACTGCTGGGTTATATTATGGCGAAACTGTTTGGATTAATTTTCTAGGAGGGCGCAAATGGCTGGAAAACGGGATAAGTTCGACTACTTTGAGTTTTTTATTCACTTTACGGAGTTTTCGTGCAAGGCTGCGGAGCAGCTTTACTCAACGTTTGGGCATTATAGTAATGATAACTTGGACACGCGCGTTAAGGAAATGCACCGTATTGAGAATGATGCCGACAGCGCCAATCACGAGATGTTAAGCCGCCTAGCCCATGAATTTATGACTCCTATCGAATTGGAGGACATAGTGGCGCTTTCCAAAGAGCTGGATGATGTGGTGGATTCATTGGATGATATTATTCAACACGCGTATATGTTTGACCTAAAGAGAGTTCTGCCGGAAATGGTGGATTTTTCTAAACTTATATTGGACAGTTGTCGTATCCTCAAACAGGCTTTTCAGGAGTTTAAGAATTTCAAAAAATCCACTACTCTACGGGGAATGCTGATAGAGATAAATACCATTGAAAGCCAAGGAGATCAACTTTTCGCGGAATGTGTGAGAAAGCAGTACACCACTACCAATGACACGCGCGTTATGATAATTAATGTAAATATGTTTGATTTGCTGGAATCCTGCCTGGATAATATTGAGGATGTCGCCGATATTCTGGAGCGAGTAATAATGAAGAATACCTAAAAGGGGAGTGAAGGCTGGACTGCTCCGCGCCCCGGCGGTAAAATCGCGATGAATATTGGCACGCCCCGGCGGCAGAATCGCAACAGCCATTCACACAAGGCGCTTATTAGATTATTGGCGCTATTTAGTTCCCTTATTATTGGCAAGTTATCAACATTGCAGAATATGCAAATTTGCGCGGGTGTGAATGGCTTTATGCGAATGCTGCCGCCGGGGCTTAATTATCCGTCTGTTTCTCCACTTCTTTTAAAGCCGCGCGTTTAGCGAGTTCGGATACGGCTTTTCTTTTTAGATCAAAATCAATTATATATGCGTTAGTCTCTAAATGCTGGATGGGTTCGGCGAGTTTTGCGCGTGGCAGTGGGATTACAGCATTAGATTCCGACTTATTTTTAATATTTTTATTTTCTGATATTGGTGTAAACGGATTGGCCAGTTGCTTAACGGATTGCGCTTGATTCGCGTAGTGTTCTGAAAGTTTATCTCGCTTAACCTCATTGGCGTAGGCGGTAATTATTTCTTTTACCTGACCTATCCAATCGGATAGTCGCGCTTGTGACTCCGCTTGACTATGCGCGATTTTTTGTATTTGCTCAATCAGGCTTAATAATTGTCCGGCGGAGATATTAATCTGCTTTAATGTGTCCTCCGCGTTTTGCGCCGATTCCAAGCCGGTGTATATATGAGTCTTTAGATCGGATATTAAAACATCCGTAATTCGGGCGGCGGAGTTGTTTCGTTTGGCAAGATTACCGGCGTCCTTCGCCAGGGTTTTATATCCTCCGGAATTTTCGGCATTATCATTCTTGGCGGAAAGGTCAGCCGCGCTTAACGCGAGCATGTTAGCCAGAAACGCTGTGTCGCCCAAAAGTTTATTTAATTGAGTCATATTAGTAAGAGATTTTTTCAGCCCGCTGATTACCGAAAAAAAGTCGCTTAGTTCACTTTGCCTATTAGATAAATCCCGCGCGGTTTCTATCAGCGACGCAAACGCGGTCATACGATTGTTCGCGTCCGCGCAGGCGCTCTGTAAATTTTCTATACTCTTGAACAACTCTTCCAGCAAGTTCTCACCTACTTTTTTAACTTCGATCATAGTATCTCCAAGCGGCCGTCATCTATTTTGCAGGTTGTATTTATCCCCCATGGAATGATATACTATCTGTCGAGGGTGAGAATGTATGCGCAAAATTGAGGATTACGCTGTCTTTTTTATTGTGGGCGGATTGCTGGTTTTTTCACTTAGCCTTAGCATAATAAACGCGACGGTTATTCCGGTTGCGTTCGGGACGCTGGCTATGGTTACAGGTTTGTTTTTGCTTGCGTTCGCTATAATTTTTTATAATCGATATACGTTTCTTATTATATTAAGTCTGCTGATTATTGCGTCAATCAGCTTGTTATTTGGCTGGGAGAAATATTTTAAAGACAAAGAGTACATAATTGAGTTTATATTGGAATTTCAGAAAATAATTCAGTTCGTAAGAGGATACTTGCCGTATACTGAAGAACTGGGTCTGTATGTTGTTTTGGCTATAGTCGGATTTTTGTCGCTGTATATGACTCTGGCTTTATACGTTACCTTTCAATTTGGTTTAACTTGTGCGCTTGGGTTCGGTCTATTCGGCCTTAATTGGATAATGAACTACGAACGTTCCGATTTCGCGTTTTTAATTTTTATCTTTTGTTTCTGCGTTCTGCTATTCAAAAAATTGAATGCCCGTAAGTCCACTGGAAACCTGCAGGCACTGTTTATTATGCCGCTTTGCTTGGCCGCGTTGTACGGAGCGTATCGGATGCCCGGCTTCGATACGGATTGGGATACACAGCAGGTTATCCGATTTGTGCGAAATCCGATGGATTCTACAAACGATTTTTTATATTTTTTATTTAATCCAAAGTATTTCAGCTTTCGATTGACCGGGTATGTGGACGGAAAATCTCGGCTGGGCGGAAGTATCGGACTAAGTAACGAGGTTGTAATGGAGGTTATAGCCGATAAACGAACTTATCTCTCCGGTTTAGTACATAATACGTATACAGGCGTGGAGTGGATTAATACAATCGGCGAAGATTTTTCTGCGAATTATAACATCGACGAGGCTTCGAGGGAGGCTAAGGAGACGGAATATAGTCTGCCAATTTTTAGTATCGGAAATAATGTTTACAACGATGTGCCGAAAGAAAGGCTTACAATAAATCCCAATATGCGAAGGACGGCTACTATCTTTCGACCGTTAAAAAATTACGGTGTCGAACATACTTCGGATCTGAAAGTTATGACAAACACTCTGGGCGATGTACGCTTTTCGGATGTTCTGCCGGTTGGCGGCGGGTATTCGTTTGAGTATTTGGATGTGGATTATGAAAACGAGATTATTAAGACTCTGCTTAGGCAGTCAAGGCGCGGCCTCTATAAAGGAGTCTCTCAAACTTTGGCTTCTTACGCGGATTATGTATACGGTAATTTTGTCGAAATACCTGAGATAGTTCCGCAGCGGGTTAAAGATCTGGCGCTGGAGATAACAGCCGATTACGGAAACGATTATGATCGCGCCCAATCAATCAAGGATTATCTGATAGAGATTCCATACACCTTAACACCCGGAGCGGTGGAGGATGGCTTCGATTTTGTAGATTATTTTCTGTTCGAGAACAGGCAGGGCTATTGTACATATTACGCTTCGGCTATGGCGATTTTGTGCCGTGCCATAGGTCTGCCGACCCGATACCTTGAGGGATATATCATGCCTGCCGGGCAGAGCCGCCCAAGAGTGT
>JAISRJ010000020.1 GCA_031273705.1 Clostridiales bacterium | reverse complement strand
GCTTAGATTAGCATGGCGAATTTTAAAGAACAGATTAACGCGGATTTAAGCTCGGTGTTTATTAATGAGGATGAGTTTGGAAGCGTTCATAATATTGACGGCGTTGATATGCTGATTGTACTGGACAATGATGAGTTGGAACGGCGCAAACAAAGTAAAATAAATGATTACACAGGAGGCGTCTATGAAGGCGACCTCCTGTTTTACGCGCTCGAAGATGAGTTTGGATACCGACCAAAAATTGATCAGATAATCCGTTTTGACGGCGCGAAATACCGAATAACGGATTTTTCCAGCGATATGGGCGTGTATATAATTGCGCTTTTGAGCAACAAAGCGGGGCGATGAGATGGTTATCATAAACATTGCTGAAAAGGAACGTGTACGTCAATTATTAGGCGAATTTAAATCCGGAGCAAATGCCGTAATAGCCAAAGCATTGAACATTGCAACACAGAGAGCAAAAAAGCAATTGCCGGATATAGCCGGAGAAAACTATAGTATGAACGCGAACGCTTCCGAAACGCCGCAATCGTCCAAAATTGTTAAAACGATACGCGCTAAACCCGGCGCAACCGCTATAGCAGCGGCTTTACACTATAAAACCGGTAGCGCCGGTCTGCATCGTTATAAGTACCAATTTAAATCTGTAGGAAAAGGGCAATCGCGCGACGTAATGGTTTCCGTACACAAAGGTTCGACGGCTCGATTAAAAGACGCCTTTGTCACGAATCTAAACGGTCCGAAGATAGTAGAAAGAGTTTCTCCGACTACGGGATGGCGTAAGACCAATATTACCAGTCAAGAAATCAAAGTTCTTAATAGCGTTCCGGTTGGCTCTATGTTTCAGCATGAGAAAGTAAAGTCAGCATTTAATGAAATATCGGCACAGGAATATGAAACAGCGTTGCAAAAACATATCAGGCTCGCGATAAAACGCGGAAATAAATCAAAGACGGCGATGAAATGACAGTCTGGAGATTAATGGAAACGCTAAAAGAACGGTTGGAAGTCGTTTTTAGCTCATATCGTCTTAAAAATGAAGGTGGTTTGCTCGTGCCTTTAAACTTTTATCTTCAAAACTTGCCCGCGCCTAAACGGAACGATGATACACCAATATTCCCGCATGTTGTTATCCGTTTTGAACAGTCGCGGGACGAGGGATACGAAACAGCCTACGCAGACGTTCTTTTCATTGCGGGGGTGTTTGACGATGATTCGGAATATCAAGGTTATCAAGATGTTATGAGCATACTGGAAAAAATCAGGCAGGAATTTTTAAGGGATCATATGGCCGACGGTAGATTTTGGCTGGAGTTCCCCTTAACAGTCTTAACAAGTGACGATTTTTCAGCGTCGGCGTATCCATATTTCTTTGGAGTTGTGGAAAGCAAATGGCGTATACCGGTTATGACGCAAAACTTAGAATGGTGTGAATAGAAGAATTGATGGTGATGCATGGAAAGACAGACGGCTGGTAAGCCATTGTCCAAACACAATGAAACAGATGAAGCCCTTATATACTGCGGACCGAGCATTGGACGCGTGCTAAAGCAAAATGCCGTCTTTATCGGCGTTCTGCCGCAGAATGTTTTAGATGTTGTGAAAAAGCATCCTTGTATCAAGAAACTGCTGGTGCCCGCGTCTCAACTAGCCACAATCAATATGGCGCTGATAACGCCGGGTACGGTGGAAAATATGTGGTTCGTTAGAATAAGCCGCGAGATGGCAAACGAAGTCGCAAACGGCAGCAATATGGAGGTGAAGTAGTATGGCATATCCGCATGGCGTTTATATAAATGAAGATCCAACGCCTGTTATCACACCCGTACAGAGCGACAGCGCTATACAAGTTGTAATAGGTACAGCGCCAATTAACACCGCTTTAGATATGGTGGCGGCTGTTAATAGACCGATACTTATCAATAGTTTTACAGAGGCGATTAAAGCGGTCGGATATTCCGACGACTTTAACCGTTTTAGCTTGTGTCAGTCCGTGGGCGCGTCGTTCCGTGTGTTCAATGTAGCGCCATTGGTATTGATAAATGTATTGGACCCCGGCAAGCATACGACGCATGTAGAAGGAATGGATCGTGCTCCTGCCGACAAAAAACTTACGGTCGGAGAACTGGGCGTAATTCTGGAGAGCGTAGAAATACAGGGTGACGGCGTTAATCTTGTACGAGACACCGATTTTAGCACGGCGTTTGATGATAAAGGGAATCTTGTCATCTTTACCGAAGAGGTTTATCAATTATTAACGCTAAGCTATGACTATTTGGATCCTGCAAAAGTGACCGAACTGGATATTATCGGCGGCTATAACGCACAGACCGGGGAATACACAGGTCTGGAACTGATAGAACAGATATATCCGCGTTTGGGTATCTTACCCGGTCAGATCTTAGCGCCGGGATGGAGTCATCTGCCCTCCGTAAACGCGGTTATGACCGCAAAGCTCACCAATATCAACGGTGGTTTTAAGTGTATTGGCGTGTCGGATCTAAACACTACAGAAGCGCACACATATGACAGAGCCTACGCCTGGAAGAACGACAATGGCTATGTGAATGAAAATTTGGTTGTTTGCTGGCCAAAAGTTAAGGTGGCCGAAAAAGTTTATTATATGTCCGCCATATGGGCGGCTTTAACCGCTTATGTGGATTCGAAGCATGAAAGCGTGCCGTACAAAAGCCCTTCAAACGAACTAATGCGTATCACCGGAACCGTTATTGAGTTGGGTAGTATCCAGCAAGCCGTACTTAGCAACTATAGCGCGAATACCACCGGAGCGTTTTTGGAAGAGCCGGACGGAATGAGCGAAGCTTATTTGGAATCACAGGATCCATTTGAGAAATATCACTTAGAGACTTATTTGGATCAGCTTCAAGCGAATTATCTTAACGGATTAGGAATATGCACAGCGCTCAA
This sequence comes from Clostridiales bacterium, assembly GCA_031273705.1. Classification (GTDB taxonomy): domain Bacteria; phylum Bacillota; class Clostridia; order Lachnospirales; family WQUN01; genus JAISGK01. The sequence continues at coordinate 2,497 of JAISRJ010000020.1, read as the reverse complement.
CTTAAACGGTTGGAGGAGCTGGGGAAATAACACAAGTGTTTACCCCAATTCCAGCGATGTGAAAGACCGATACATTCCCGTTAGGCGCATGTTTAATTGGTGGGGCAATACGTTCATTCTAACCTACTTTCAGCTGGTTGACGACCCCGCGAATTTGCGCCTAATCGAAGCTGTGGTTGATAGTGAGAATATTCGCGCGAACGGGTTCCAATCTAAGGGTATGATCGCTTTCGGTCGCATTGAGTTTAATATGGATGAGAACCCCATAACAGATATTTTAAACGGGCAGATTCATTTCAGGCAGCGCCTGGCGTTCTTTACACCCGCCGAGGCGATTATTAATACCCTTATATTTGACCCGCTTGCGCTGCAAAATTATTTGATCAGAGGTGAGACGTTTGGCTAATCTGGTACCCATGCCGGAATCACTGCATTCGTTTAACGTTTATGATGTTAATGAAAAGCTTATAGGTCAGACGGGCGAAATAACACTGCCAAATTTTGAGCCTATGACAGAAACCATAAGCGGAGCGGGGATTCTAGGCGAACATGAAGTCCCGATAACCGGGCATTTTACGGATTTGACCATTGAAATAACGTTTCGTACCGTAACCGCCGCAATAGCTGTATTGATGCGTGAAACGAGTGATCTTTTGTATTTACGCGGCGGTCAGCAGTATTATGATCACACTACTGGCGAGGCAAAGTATCAGCGGATAAAAATTACCATACGCCGCCGACCAAAGGGCATAGATCTTGGTAAGCTGCAGCAAGCCAAAATGACGGAATCGAAAGTTTCGCTGGCGATATATTACATCAAAATCGAGGATAACGATACGGTTTTAATCGAATACGATCCGTATAACTACATTTATATTGTGAATGGCGTAGATTTGCTGGCCGAATTAAGGAGTATGATATAATGAGCGATTACTTAGTAACCTTTAAGAAGCCCTATAAATTTGAGGGTAAGGAATATACCGAACTTGATCTGTCTGGCATAGAGAATCTAACGACAAGGGCAATGCTAGAGGCGGATAAGTTATATGCGAGGAATGGGAACGTGCCCATATTTAACGAAATGACCTCAGGGTATGCCGTAATAATAGCTCACACCTTAACGAACCTGCCCATAGAATTTTTTGATGATTTACCCGCTAAAGAAGGCGTGGCAATTAGAAATGTTGTGTCAACCTATTTTTTAGCAGAGGACTAAGGCCGGGAGATGGGAAAAAATTATATAAGTTAATCATTCGACTGGCGCTTAATACATTCACTTCGATTGAATTTTTTCTAAATCAAACGCTGGAAGACTTATTTACAATAACTGATTCAATGAAGAAGGCGAGTGGAAGCCATGGCAAACAAAGGTAGATATGAAGCCATACTTGAACTTGGCGCGAAAATTCAATCATCTGTAGATCAATCTTTTGGCGCGGTTCAAAAAAGGTTGGACGGCTTAGAAAAGAGCGCGAAAACCTCCAATGATTTATTCGGGAATATGGCGAAGGCTGTCGCCGGTGTAGCCGGTGCGATTGCAGGATTAAGCGTGGTAAAAGACTTCATCGGAGATAGCATAGAACAGGCAATGACTTTCGAGTCTTCTATGGCGGATGTTGCTAAAGTGGTAGACGGGCTAAAAGATCCTCTTGGAAATACAACCCAAGCCTATGCGGATATGTCTAAGGAGATAATAGATATGTCTTTACGTCTTCCAATGACAACAAGTGAAATAGCGGAGCTTATGTCCGCCGCCGCTCAAAGCGGCATTGCCGCCGAGGAACTGACGCGTTTTGCCGAGGGTACCGCGAAAATGGGTGTTGCTTTTGATCTACCAGCAGAATCCGCCGGCGAAATGGCGGCGGTAATACGCAGCTCTCTTGGAATTTCGCAGGATGAATTTGTTGCCTTGGCGGATAAAGTTAATTATTTTGGTAATACCACAACACAAAGCTCGGATAAACTTATTGAGGTTGTGAAAGAATCGGGGCTTATAGGCAAGCAAGCGGGTGTCGCAGGTGATGAGATAGCCGCGCTTAGCGCGGCTATTACTGGCATGGATACCGCAAATATGGGAACTGCGCTGAATAATATCTTTGGTTCCCTGATGGCTGGCAAAGGAGCGACAGATAAGGCTTTATCCGCGTGGGAGAAACTCGGTTTTGACGCGTCTCAGGTTGCAAGGGATATGCTTGTTGATTCTGAAGGTACAATGCTTAGTATTTTTCAGTCATTAAAAGAGAAAATACCTGCTGACGAACTCTCCGCAACGGTAAGCGCTATATTTGGCGATAATAAATCTACTCAAATGGCTATAGCGTCCTTTACGGAGAACCTTGATGATTTAAAGAATAACTTTGAGACAATAGGCGACTCGACTAAGTACGCTGGCAGTATGCAGGACGAATTTGACTCTCGAGCGGCGACTACTGAAAATAAAGTAAAGCTCATGAAAAACGCGTTTGGAAATTTGCAAATAACCATTGGAAATTTTGCT
>JAISRJ010000302.1 GCA_031273705.1 Clostridiales bacterium | reverse complement strand
TTTATGTTCAACATAACCACTATGCCGAGGATCATCTATTACTGAAAATTTCTCTTGTATTGGCTTCATTCGTCTACCCCCAATAACATTTATTTTGACTATTATGTCTACACTTGCTGGACGTGTCAAGTGCTGTTTTAGAGGGTTGTTTTAGAGGGTTTGTTCCTATTTCCAGTTTTTTGAAATTTTATGAAACGAACGTGTAGCCTTACGCTCTCCTTACGCTCTCGTTACGCTCTCGTACTTCTATGCAACGGCGACTTTTTTCAGACACAAATGGCGGGTGGATAATATCCACGGATAATATCCACGGATAATATCCGCCTGCGCTAAGACATATACATAATTATGAGTGTTTGCGGGAGGTTTTTTTGTGGAGATATTAATAATTGGTTTAGTCGGATATTTTACGGCTTGGATAGGTTTTTTCCTGGGCAGTGTTTCGACAGTGGTTATGAAAAAAAGCGGAAGTAGATTTTTAGGATCGATGATGGGATTTACCGCCGGGCTGCTGATTGCTTTTATTTGTTTTGAAATGCTGCCCGGAGCGCTTGTAAATCTTGGATTGTATACCGGAATAACAGTGCTGCTGCTTGGCGTTATACTGTCCGCGTGGCTGGAAGGGCATACAAACAGTTTAACTCATTGGCATAAAGCCGGAATGCTTTTGATAATCGGAATAAGTGTCCATAATATACCAGAGGGCATGGCGTTGGGTTCTATGCTGCGAGCCTCGACGGCGGCGGGTATTTCTTTAGCCGTTATGATTGCCATTCACAGTTTTCCGGCCGCGTTGGCTATCGCTTTGCCTTTGCGCCAGGCCGGGACAAAAATAAGTAAGCTGGTTCTGTTTTCTTTCGCGCTTGCCTTGCCTATGGGCGTAGGGGCATCTGTCGGAGCGCTGTTCAGCGGCATTTCATCAATTTTTATGGATGCTTGCGTATCTTTCTCCGGTGGTGTTATGCTATATATAACATGCGGCGAGATTCTTCCCGAATCGAAAGAAATATGGCGCGGCAGAATGCCCGCGTTGGGTGCGATGGTCGGCTTCGCCGTCGGCGTATGGCTGACATACAGATTATGAAAAATATTATTATGCAATGACCGACTCTTAATTGTAAAAAAATATTTACAATTTATTTCAATAGGGTATAATAGGAATCAAACTTCGATTATTTTCGTTATGACCATCTTTGCAGACTACGTTATTTCTACGATGCGGCATAATTGCGTTTATACACACATTACCTTTTCAAACGATAAGGAGACAGAGATACATGGGAACAGATATTGGCATAGATTTGGGTACGGCCAGTATCCTCGTTTATATAAAAGGCGAAGGCATTGTACTTCAGGAACCATCGGTCGTTGCTATCGACAATACTACTAATACTATACTGGCTGTCGGTTCGGAAGCGCGAAGCATGATAGGGCGCACACCCGGCAATATTGTGGCAATCAGACCTCTGCGCGAAGGGGTTATCTCCGATTATGAAATTACCGAAAAAATGCTCAAGTATTTTATTTCAAAGGCCGTTGGGCGGCACATGTTCCGCAAACCTCGTATTGCCGTTTGTGTGCCATCCAGCGTGACGGAAGTCGAACGCAAGGCAGTTGAGGATGCTACCCGTCAAGCGGGTGCCAGGCAGGTTTTTATTATAGAAGAACCCATAGCGGCGGCAATCGGCGCGGGGATAGACATTGCCCGAGCCTGCGGCAGCATGGTGGTGGATATAGGCGGCGGCACTACCGACGTGGCGGTTATTTCGCTGGGCGGCACGGTCGTCAGCACTTCTCTTAAAGTAGCCGGAGATAATTTTGATGAGGCGATAGTACGATATATGCGCAAGAAGCATAATCTGCTAATTGGTGAACGCACAGCGGAAGATCTTAAAATTCATATCGGTTCGGCTTATCCCAGTTCCACTCCCGTGACTATGGATGTTCGCGGGCGTAATCTAATAACAGGTCTGCCCAAAGTATTATCGGTTTCTTCCGATGAAATGCTGGAAGCACTTGGGGAATCTATTACCAATATAATCGAGGCGGTTCATATGGTGCTTGAACGCACTCCGCCCGAACTGTCCAGTGATATTTCAGATAGGGGAATAGTTATGACCGGCGGCGGAAGTTTGCTTGCCGGGCTGGATAAATTAATCAAGGAAAAAACAGGGATTAACGCGGTTATCGCCGAAGAGGCTATTTCATGCGTTGCGGTCGGTACAGGAAAATATATAGAATTTGTTTCCGGGGGTAAACTAGATATGAGAGAGATGGGGAGAAAATAAGTATACTCCAAGGAGGCTGACTATTGATAAGGGGTCTGTATACGAACGCGTTAGCTATGACTACACTCATAAACAGAATGGACATTGTAACGGATAATATCGCCAACGTTGAAACAACGGGGTTTAAGCGCGATACCAGTGTTACTCGGCCGTTTTCTGAAGAATTGTTAAGCAGGCTTGACGATCCGGAAGATAAAAAGTATGATAATACAAATGTGGGACGTATGTCGTTTGGTATTTTTATCGACGATGTAATTACCGATTTTAGCGCGGGCGGCTTTCGACATACAGGTACGGCTTTGGATTTGGCTTTATCCGGAACAGGATTTTTCGCTGTTTCGACCGCCGACCGAACAGGTCAGAGCGGCGTAAAATATACGCGTGACGGCTCGTTCAGTCTTGGAAGCGACGGATTGCTTATGACTACGACAGGTAATCCCGTATTGGGTCAGGATGGAATGATTCGCATCCCCGCGGGCGAAATTTCCATAGATGAGGATGGCAGTATTTATTCTAACGACGTCCTTGTGGATAAGATCAGGATAGTGGATTTTTCTAATCCTCAAGAGCTGCGCAAACAGCAGGATAATTTATTTGAAGCCACGAACCGCGCTTTAGAAATTGGTTTCGCCGGGACTGTCAACAGTGGATTTTTAGAAAATTCTAACGTCAGCCCTATACACGAAATGGTGGATATGATTTCTATTTCGCGTATATATGATACGAATCAACGTATGATTCAGGTACATGATACCATTCTTAACCGCACCGTAAACGATGTGGGTCGGAAGCTGTAAGGGCGATTTTCAAAGGGCGATTGCCAGGGCGATTGCCCTTGACAGCCTCACTAACTTAAATCATAGACAACAGGGTGATTTGACATGATGCGTTCATTATGGACGGCTGCGGCAGGTATGACCAGTCAGCAGCAAAATGTAGACACAATCTCGAACAATCTTGCTAACGTAAATACTTTCGGTTATAAAAAAGAAAGACTGGAATTTAAAACCCTGCTATATGAAACCATTGCGCGAGCCGACTTGGATCCCGCTAATCAGGCGGGCCGACCTGTAAATTTACAGGTCGGGCACGGCGTAAGACCAGTCGCCACGGCTAGAATTTTTACGGACGGCAATTTCGAGCGGACAGACAATAATCAAGACCTGGCTATAGAAG
>JAISRJ010000299.1 GCA_031273705.1 Clostridiales bacterium | reverse complement strand
ATAGTGTATCAATGTTATCAGATAAAAATTTTATAAAAAAATTTGAAACAGAAGCAGGGGATGGAATTTCTAAAGAAGAATTAATAGAAATTTTTGATCATAAAGGGTTTAAAAATGTTTACCTAGTAAAAGGATTTATACCAGATATATTTTCAGATTATTTTAAACAAAATCCGGCAACACAAATTGCTTTACTACATATAGATGTTGATGTATATGAGACTACAAAATCATCTCTGGAATATTTGTATGAAAAAGTTGTAAAAGGTGGAATAATTATTTTTGATGATTATGGACAAATTGATGGTGCTACAAAAGCAATTAATGAATTCATAAAATCCCTTGGCAAGAAAGAAAATATTATTCAAAAAATACCATATAATTATATTCCAGCATTTTTAGTAAAAGAATAGTGAACTGAAAATTGCAAGTATAATTGTCTTATTCCAATTACTCATATTTGCAGACTTTAGTGAGGGATTACATCGGTGTGAATCCTCTCTCAAATCTAGACAATCTAGAAAATCGTAATGTAGAAAATCGTAATTGACATAATTGGTAATACATGTTATATTACGACATAGAAATTGGAGGCATAGCTCAGTAGGGAGAGCGTTCGCTTCACACGCGAGAGGTCATGGGTTCGAGCCCCCTTGTCTCCATTGAAAACAGACCGCCTTGACCCATGAGCTAAAGCTCATGGGTCAGGCGGGGTTTTGGTCTTAGGCTTGGCTTTCTATATATTTCCTCAAAGTTTCTTCGCAACATTACCAACAGATATTTCATAAGATAATTGTTTTATGTCCTCTGAAACGGATTGCCTAATGAGCAGTTTTTTTCGGTATTTACAGACGAAAATGAGATGGTATTGGAGAAGATATTTATGTCGGTTATTAGATTTCCAATTGCCAATCGTAAGATGTCTCCTTTTATGTTATAATTCTTTCGATGGGGGGATCATCTATGAAGATTATATCGTCATACAAGGTTAAAATAAGAACTATTCTAATAAAGAACTATTCTAAAATCTTTTCAGAGACGGTCTCTGCTTACCGAAACGCCGTAGCTTTCTTTGCGGATGTTTGCGATCGTGAATGGGGCGTTATATCCAATCTGCATGGCAATTTTCGCAACAATTACATGGAAAGCGTTACGATCGCCACCAAGAAACACCCTGATCCTAAATATAATTTCGGACGGAACTGTCGCCGCGAGGAGGTTCATAAATTTCACGGCAGAAAAAGACCATCTGTATAAGGCGTTAGGTAGGGTAAAGAAAGCGCAATGGACCGGGAATAGAAAGACGCCTGTTAAGTGGGCACGTAAATGACCTGAATACGGACATCAGCCGAAAGACAGCTAAAGCGATCATAGATTTTGCGTCAGGCGGATGTGATAGTATTCGAGCGTCTGAATTTTACAGGCAAGAAGCGAGGTTCCAAGAGCAGAGGTTGGCACTGTGGCGCAAGAAAGAAATCCAGCGCATAGTGGAACATAACGCGCACAGAAACGGTATGCGCGTAAGCCATATCTGCGCCTGGGGCACCAGCAAGTTGGCGTTTGACGGCGGCGGTAAGGTTGAGCGTGGGAAATATACGATAGACGGACAGGAGAAATATAACTATTCTATCTGTGTGTTTCCAAACGGCAAGACGTACCATAGCGATCTAAACGCAAGCTACAACATAGGAGCAAGATATTTTGTTCGAGAAATCCTAAAATCCGACCCGGCGACGGTGAGGTTGCCTGACGAAGCAAAAGCTCCGTTATGGCACGGGAACAACGCGCACCTTATCTACGTTAATTAGGCTTCACGCGGACTTGTGCGCGTTAGCGCGCATAGCCTGAGTTTTGCCTGTATAGTAGAGAGGAACTCCGGCCTTCTAAAGAGGCTATGCCCCGATAGTAATCGTTCGTAATATTCGGGGCGTTGGAAGCCCATGAGCTTCAGCTCATGGGAGTGTTCACAAACCGTGAATTCAAGCCTTTCTTAAGGACGAGCACGAACAAGTTTTAAGCGGATAAAAGCAATTGACTAAAAAATTTAGTCAAAAAAGTAATTGGCTCGTATAATAAAAATGACCGGATAACCCTTAATGGATTGTCCGGTCTTGTCCTTTATTATAAATTAAATCTATTTATAAAACCTGTGACTGCCGTGGTCAAACAGCGGGGTTAATGCCCGCTCGTATTCCCACACCGCTTCCGACGCACTCAATAAAACGTCCGCCGCAGCGAGTTTGACTGTCAAAAGCTACTATTGTAAGGTATATCTTTTCTTCGCTTGTAAGTGAACTTGACAAATTAGCCCGTGATCTCACTGCCAAAATGACCAGATATAAGTCTGCGGTTCGCAAAGGGCGTAGTTTCCCTCGTAAGAAAACAGCCTGCAACCATCCGATTCAGTACCGAAGGGTACGAGTGGCGTTATCTGAATGACATTGGTTTTGATACAGCCCCTTTTCGAGAGAGTTTATGAATTGACGGAGGATATTAGTGTATATAATTAAGTCATTTATCAACATCAATCAGATTGCTTATATATTTAATTTCCCCAGCTAAAACACCATCGAAAAATTTTTGCTTATTATCGATGAACTCGATACTTTCATTTATTTCATTGACTTTGCTCAGTAATAATTCTCTCTGAATTGCCAACAGACGCTTTCGTCCAGGGATTGTAGAAGCCCCTCCTAAACACAAGCTCATGTACTTTTTCATATTTTTAATGCTCATATCGCATTTTTTTAAGCATTGCAAGCTCTTTAGCCAGCTTATATTTCTTTCATCAAAATCACGATAATTGTTTTTGTCTCTTTTTACATTTGGCACAAGTCCCTCGTTGCAATAAAATCGCAGGGTTTCATATGAGATTCCAACCTGCTCGCATACTTCTTTCATTGTGGCCATGAGATACTCCTCCGGAAATTCTAATCATTTCAAATTCACTATTGCCTTGTTGTAACTACCGGGTGGTACAATATTATTATGATACATATCTTAGAAACATTCAAGGAGGAAATAGAAGTGAAGGTAGTGTTGGTCAACGGGAGTCCCAATGTCAACGGGTGCACATTTACAGGACTCAGTATTATTAAAGAACAATTGGAAGAGAACGGAGTATATTCTGAGATATTTCAGGTAGGTAAGAAACCAATTTTAGGATGTACCGCTTGCCGGGTTTGCAAACAACCGGGCAAAGCTGGCAGATGTGTTTTTGACAGTGATATGGTTAATACGGTAGGTGAGGCACTGGCGGAAGCGGATGGTATAATTTTAGGGTCAGCCGTACACTTTGCATCGGCTACAGGAGCGGCGACCTCGTTTTTCGACCGTTTGTTCTACAGTCTTGAACCGGAGGCTAAAAGACTGAAGTTTGGTGCATGCATTGTCAGTTGCAGAAGAGGTGGTTCAAGCGCTACTTTTGATCAGTTAAATAAATACTTTACCATTTCACAAATGCCTGTTGTATCATCCTGCTATTGGAATGGTATTCATGGATATACACCTGAGGATGTATACGTAGATGAAGAGGGTGTTCGGGTCATGAAAACGCTGGCAAACAACATGGCTTACTTGATAAAGTGCAAGTATCAGAGCCATGTTGAGCTTCCGGAAGAACTCCCGGCTGTTATGACAAATTTTATTCGGTAAAAGCTGATTTAACGATCGCTAAAACGGTAAATGCTTACTATAAATCTTTATAAGAAGGATTGCAATTATGATAAAAAAAACATTTCAAGATAAGCGGCTTTCCTTGCTTGGGTTCGGCACAATGCGTCTGCCATTATCCGGCACGGAAAAAAACGTGCGAATCGATGAAGCGGTTGTGAACGAAATGGTTCGATATGCATATGAACATGGCGTCAATTACTACGATACCGCGTACCCTTATCACGAAGGGGAATCGGAACGGGTTATCGGTCGCGTGCTTAAGCAGTTTCCGCGTGAAACCTATTATCTGGCGACGAAATATCCGGGACACCAGATCCTTTCGAGCTATAACCCCAGCGAGATATTTGAAGAGCAGCTTGTAAAATGCGGTGTGGATTATTTCGATTTCTATCTTTTACATAATGTATATGAAAATTCGATTCATACGTATACAGATTCCCGCTGGGGCATTGTTGACTATTTCCTGAAACAAAAGAAAAAAGGGCGTATCCGACATCTTGGGTTTTCAAGCCATGGCGGTCCCGAAAACCTACGGCAGTTTCTTGACCTGTATGGAGATGTCATGGAATTTTGCCAGATTCAGCTCAACTATCTGGACTGGTCGTTGCAGGATGCCGCTATCAAGTACAATTTGTTGACCGAAAGAAATATCCCCATTTGGGTAATGGAGCCGGTTCGCGGCGGCAGATTGGCTGCTTTATCGCAGGAAGACGAGAAAAATCTAAAGGCATTACGTTCGGAGGAATCTGTTGCCGCATGGGCGTTCCGCTGGCTCCAAGCCCTGCCGAATGTGAAGATGGTACTCAGCGGAATGTCGAATATGAAGCAGATGGTGGATAATATTAAAACTTTTACCGTTGAAAATCCACTGAGTGAAAGCGAAACCGAATTAATTTACGAAATTGCGTCCGGCATGAAAAATTCGCTGCCTTGTACATCGTGTCGCTATTGCTGCTCCGAATGCCCCCAAGGACTCGATATTCCGATGCTGCTGAATATTTATAATCAGTTACGCTTTTCACCCAATATAAACATTGGGATGAGAGTAGACGCAATACCCGCTGAAAAGCGCCCTGCCGCTTGTATCGCTTGTGGCGCGTGCAGTAAACTGTGTCCGCAAAATATCGATATTCCTGCGGCAATGCAAGAATTTACAGGAGCTTTATCCAAAATGCCCAGCTGGGCGGAGATTTGTCGGATGAGGGAAGAAGCAGCGCAAAAAACAGTGTAATTGATTGGTCGGTGACTAAGCAGGAGCACCGTTATAATTCCTGCAAATTATATTTTACACGAGGGCTAATATGAAGTATGTAGAATTAAACAATGGTGTCAAAATGCCAATTTTGGGATATGGCGTATTCCAAATTCCAGATTATGAACAATGTGAAAGATGTGTACTGGATGCAATAGAAGTGGGTTATCGCTTAATCGACACTGCACAGGGCTATGGCAATGAAACAGCAGTAGGAAACGCGATTAAAAAATGCGGCGTCCCAAGAGAAGAACTATTCATTACGACAAAAATTTGGATTTCCACTTATGGATATGAGAATGCAAAGAAATCTATCCAAGGATCATTGGATAGGCTTCAGCTTGATTATTTGGATTTATTATTAATCCACCAACCTTTTAATGATTATTATGGCACTTACCGTGCAATGGAAGAACTATATAAAGAAGGGAAGCTTAGAGCAATCGGTGTCAGTAACTTTTATCCGGACAGATTAATCGACCTCATTAAGTTCAATGAAGTTGTTCCGGCTGTCAATCAGGTTGAAACACATCCATTTAACCAACAGATAAAGGCTCACGAAATTATGAAGAAATACGGCGTACAAATTCAAGCCTGGGCCCCTTTTGCCGAAGGGAAAAACAACATATTTGGCGATGAAACCTTAAAAACGGTCGGAGATAAATACAATAAATCCAATGCTCAGATTGCTTTAAAATACCTTATTCAAAGAGTCGTATCAGTAATTCCTAAAACGGTTAACAAGGAAAGAATGATACAGAACATCGATGTGTTCGATTTTGAATTAACACAATACGACATGGATGAGATTGCAGCTTTAGATAAAGCAGAAACCTTGTTCTTCTCGCATTATGATCCGGAACAAGTGGAACGTCTAACAAGCATGGTAAGAAAGTTTTAGCGACAGGTGAACAAAATAATATTGGACTATAGTCAATAAAGTAGACACAAAAAACTTAAAACGCAACCCTTATGCCCGTCGCCTGTGGATAACTTTCTATTCTTTTCCAAAAGTTTTCATTTTTGACATAAAGTTTTCCACAGTAGGCTGTGATACATGTTTTGGTGGTTCTTGATTTTATTTTACCTTTCAGAGCTGAATTATTTGTAAGAAATTTGTAAGAAATTATTTGTAAGAAACTTGACACACTATATTTTTCGTGGTAAGGTTACAAAGATTGTCATACTCGCTCGCGAGTATTAATAACCGCTCGGAGAGGTATTTAATTTGAAAAACAACCGTATCCGGCGAGTATCATGGGATTTATTTCCCGCGATTTGGAGGTGTTATCAGTGTACGCGATTATTGAAACAGGCAACAAACAGTACAAGGTCTCGGAAGGGGACATAATCACAGTCGAAAAATTGGGTGTGGAAGCCGGAACGGTATACGACTTTGATCATGTGCTTTTTATTGCCGACGGTGACGAGCATTATATCGGCGAGCCGTTTGTCCCTGGTGCGAAAGTATCCGCTTCTATTATAGGCGATGGCAAGGAAAAAAAGGTTATTATCTACAAATTTAAATCTAAAAAGGGTTTCCACAAAAAGAAAGGCCACAGACAACCGTTCACCAGTGTGAAAATCGATAAAATTGTCAGTGCGTAAATATAATGATTCAATTCTCTGTTTTTCGTAACAAAAATGATGAAATCTGTGGCTTTGAAGTAACTGGTCATGGAAAGAGCGAAGTTTGCGCGGGTGTTTCCGCTCTTGCGCTTAACACCGTAAATTCAATTTTTACTTTTACGGATGAAGAAGTGACCGCCGAATTACCTCCCGACGACGAGACAGGTTATATACACGTTGATTTGCCTGAGATTCGCGAAAACCGCGCAACAGCTCCGCCTGATGAAAAAAACAGCGTTGACCGTCGTCACGACGTTGATTTGCTTCTGTCCTCACTGATGTTGGGTATACAGAATATCCAGGAAGAATATCCCAGGCAAGTGATTATTAGAGATGAAAAAGATCCGAAAATGATCATTTGATTTTTTAATGAAATTAAAAAAAGTTAAATATAAGGACTGATATAAATGCTCCGTCTTAATCTAAGTTTTTTCGCTCATAAAAAGGGCGTCGGTTCCACCAAGAACGGACGCGATTCAAATTCAAAACGCTATGGCGCAAAGCGCGCGGATGGTCAATTTGTAAAGGCGGGTAATATCCTTTACACTCAGTGTGGAACAAAGATTCATCCGGGCGCTAACGTGGGTTTGGGTTCTAATTATACTCTATTCGCTCTGAAGGATGGCCGTGTCAGATATGAAAGAAAGGGGCGCGACAAAAAGCAGGTTTCGATTTATCCATTACAGGAAACGGTATAATAAGACATAACCACGCTTTCTGAGGATGCGATTTATGTTTGAAGACAGAGTAAAAATCACTGTGACCTCCGGTCGAGGCGGGAACGGATGCGTCTCTTTCCGACGCGAAAAATATGTACCGGCAGGCGGTCCCGACGGCGGCGACGGCGGCAAGGGCGGCGACATTATTTTTGAAGCCGATAATGATAAAAACAGCCTGATAGATTTTCGATATAAAAAAAAGTTCAAAGCAGAACCCGGCGAACCCGGCGACGGGCGCAATAAATCCGGCAAATCCGCGCCGGATCTTATAATAAAAGTCCCCGTCGGCACAATCATCCGCGAAGCGGAGTCGCAAAAGATCATGGCGGACATGATTACAGCCGGTGAACGCAAGATAATCGCTAAGGGCGGTCGAGGCGGTCGAGGCAATCAACATTTTGCCACACCGTCACGGCAAGCGCCAAAATTTGCCCAGCCGGGTGGCGACGCAAAATCCTTTGATCTTAGTCTAGAGCTAAAACTTATAGCGGATGTCGGCATTATCGGTTTTCCAAACGCGGGTAAATCCACTTTGCTTTCTATGGTTACAAACGCTAACCCTAAAATCGCGAGCTATCATTTTACTACTCTTTCACCAAACCTCGGTGTGGTGCGAAATAAATGGGGCAAGGATTTTGTATTGGCGGACATTCCCGGATTAATCGAAGGTGCCAGTAAAGGGCAAGGCCTGGGGCATTTTTTTCTAAAGCATGTCGAGCGGACAAAATTATTTATTCATGTGGTCGATTCCTCCGGCTTAGAAGGCGATCCTGTCAACCTTCTTGAAATGGTTAATAACGAACTTGCGGCTTATAACTCCGAACTGGCAAAACGTCCGCAGATTATAGCTGCAAACAAGATTGATTTGCCAGAATCCGCGGATTATTTGCCCGCGATTCAAGAATACGCTTCTAAACAGGGGCTTACCGTGTTTCCTATCTCCGCGGCCTCAAACGCCGGGCTGGACGCGTTAATGGAATCCGCTTATAATATACTCTCCAATTATCCGCAAGATATTGTATTTGTTTCGGATTACGTAGAATACGATGAATCGATTTTGTTAAAAGAGGCGGAAGCGTTTACCGTTGAACAGCTTTCCGAAGGGGTTTTTTCACTTACGGGGCGCGGGCTGGAACGCATGTTGGATTTTACTAATCTGGATACCGAAAATGGCTTGGCGTTTTTTCAAAGGTTCTTACGGGAAAAGGGGATCAACGCTGAATTGGAAGCTAATGGAGCAAAGGATCACGATACTGTTATTATGTATGGCAGAGAATTTGAGTTTTTTCATTAGTTCCGGATTATTTTTTAATGTCGGCAAAAAGTTAAGTGTCTAACTTTTTGCCGACATACGGTCAAACGTTCTTGCCTGGCTTCGCATATGCCCTATATCTGAAACATGTTTTTACTTGTCGTGCAACTCCGCGGGTATTGACGATACCCTGCCGGTAACGCCGTCATAACTTATTACATAAGCGTACTCCTTACCGTCCTCTTCCGTAAAAGTCACCGCCGCAAAAGGCATTCCTTCCGGAACGATGGTTTTGTATTCTAACACGTTTGTGCCGCTCATAACAGTCTCAAATAATTTTTCCTTCCGAATAAACCCAAACTCACCATTCTCGAGTTCAACATATTCCACGGCGTAAATACATAAATTCTTAACTCCGTCACGGGCGTATATCCACAATAATGACTCGCCCATCTTGTCGTCAAATGTTTTTACCACATACCCATTATCCATAGAAGGCGATATTTCATCCTTGTAATACACATACATCGGTTTAGAGCCGATAAATCCGGTTGGCGTGGGGAATGCTCTGCGTCCTTTAATAGTTGGTATTATTTCGCCTATAACAACGGTTGTTTTATCTGTGTTCGAGTCGTCGGTATAGCTTTTTACCTCTAAGCCCAACGAGCGAAGCACATCCCGAATAGAACCCCAGTTGTAATTGTAATCGGTAAGCAATACCCAACCGGGTTCGCTCGGCTTGACATAGTTCCCCGATTTGTCAAGTATTTGTGTCTCGTTATATTGAACCTTAACCTGCTGTTCTCCCTCGAACCCGATCTCCGCGGAGGAATCAGGTTCTCCGCCGGTTATAATTTGATAACCGCCATTCGTCTCGATAATACTGCCTCCACAAGCCCGAACGAGGGTTCTAAGCTGCGCTAAATTGTATCCCCTAAGTTTGAAAGTGTCCAATGTTATCTCCTCGCTGCGATTATCCTCCCATTTTATCGTTAGTTCGTTTGGTGTAATTGTCTCGTTAAACACTTGAGCATATCCCTCCTTGGCGGCGCACACAGATGTCAAAAAAAGAGCCGCAAAAATGACTTTCTTGAACATAAACCTTCAGCTCCTTAGTTAAAAACTTCTATTCATCTTATGATGAAAATTTAGCGTTGAATACTGTTACAAGGAAAAATAATTGCACACGTTGACAACACTTTCGGCATATGCTATAAACATTTATCACTCTCTGGCGAGAATGGGGTTTTATTTATGAGAAAAGAACATGCCGCTATACGAATAACGGCAATTGGAATAATCATTAACGCCATTTTAGCCGCGTTAAAATTCGCGGCAGGCGTATTGGGTCATTCCACGGCAATGGTTTCGGACGCGGTTCATTCTATGTCCGATATTTTCAGCAGTGTGGTGGTAATCATCGGAGTTACTATGGCTAATCGCCAATCCGACGAGGATCATCAATACGGACACGAAAGAATGGAATGCGTGGCAGCCATTATTTTGGCGGTTTTTTTGGGGCTTGCGGGATTGGGCATCGGTTATTCCGGTATTAAATCTATTGTCGGCAAGGAAATATCGACAGGGCAAATACCGGGTTTGTTTCCCTTGGTTTGCGCCGTGTTTTCAATCATCGTGAAAGAGGCTATGTACTGGTTTACAAGGCGTGAGGCGCAAAGAATCAGTTCCGGAGCGTTGATGGCGGACGCCTGGCACCATAGGTCGGACGCGCTTTCGTCCGTTGGCAGCTTATTGGGTATAATAGGCGCGCGGATGGGTTATGCAATTCTCGATCCTCTGGCAAGCGTTATCATTTGTGTATTCATTGTAAAAGTGGCTGTGGAAATTTTCATTGACTCCGTAGGTAAAATGACCGACAGGGCTGTTGATCGGGAGACTATCAGAAAAATTACCGGTCTGATAATGCTTCAAAAAGATGTTTTGGGTGTTGACCAGATTAAAACCCGTGTGTTTGGCGACAAGATTTATGTAGATGTAGAAATAAGCGTCGGCGGGGAACATACACTCCACCGTGCACATGACGCCGCGGAGCGTGTGCACGACGCAATCGAATCCGAGTTTCCGCAAGTTAAACACATTATGGTGCATATGAACCCCGGTCAAGAAAAAGAAGTGTAGTCCTCTTATCGCAATTGACTGTGAATTCTAAAAAAGAGCGCGGAAACCGGCAGTTGTTTCCGCGTTCTTTTTTTCAATTATTCAATTATTCAACCCTATTTTTAAGCTGCGCACAGTCCCGATTCAGAATGTTCTTGCTCCCCACATAGGTCGCCAAAAAATATCCGCCATAAATAGTCAGAATCGCTGCCGCTGTGAATAGGCTTCCGCCTAAAATATTTCCCTTGTCAAAAGTGCTTACGACATTGCTTGCCACGGTAATGCCAACTATGGAATGAACCAGCGCCAGCAGCATAGGCGCCCCGAAATAGATAGCGATCTGCGCGAACAAAGCCTGTTTGATCATGCTTTCCTCTGTGCCAAGCTTGTGAAGAAGTCCATATCGGCCGGTGTTGTCGCTGGTCTCCGAAAGCTGCCCAATGGCCAAAACCGCCGCGGCGGCGATCAAAAAGATGATACCCAAATAGACCGCGAGATAGGAGACAATGGTGATCGCCGAGTTGTTGACATCCTGCACTTCGGATTTTGTTTGAAGGGTGGTCTCAATATTTTCTTCAAAGTTCAGTTTGGCTAAACTGTCCATGCACAGTTTGTCATACGCTTCTGTCGGTCCGGGGTAGTTGATGTGCAAAACGTCGCGGAAGGAGGGCAGATCACTTATCAATGCGTCATTCACGATAATGTTGATGTTGTAATCCTGATTGCGCGAAACTTCCAGCGTGCGCGTATAAAACCGTTCCGAAACCGTCTGAAGGGTTTCGCCGCCTAAAATAACCGTATTTGATTCTTTTAGGTATTCTTGCATAGCTTTGCGAAAGGCAGCGTTGGTCACAGCGAAATTAACGGCGTATTCGTTTTCAGCAAGCGAGAGGGGCGAAACGCCCTGAAACGCCAAAACCTTGTTGTAATCCGACAGTTTCAAAATACAAGCTTGCATGTCGATGACTACCTCGAATCCATTTTCCACTACTCGCAAGGGAATGGAAAATCCAGCGTCATAATATCTAACCGTCAGCGATTCCTTTGCGAAGGAACTCAGAGCAACATCTTGTTTTTGAGCGACGTCTATAAAATCCACGCCGGGATAATTGCTTATGGCTTTACTGTTTTCGTCGGTTTTTGCATAGGCGCTAAAGCTAACGTCAAACGGCGCGTTCTTTTTCATTTCCCCTGAGATGGCGGAAGACAGACCCATACCGGAGGACAAGGTGCAAATTGAAATGAACAGCATCATACACACAAGGCTTATGGAAACGTAGGTCGTATTGATTTTACTGTTTATCTGCCTCAGAATAAACATATTTAGGTTTTTCAGATACAGTGTTTTGCTTTGTTGGATCAACTTTAAAAAGAAACCGGACAACGAGAAAAAGAACAAAAACGTTCCGGCCATGCCCAATAAGACGGAAAGCAAAAGCGGTTTACTGTCAAACATGGCGGAAACTCCACCGGATAGCATGATAAAGTAAGCATAGCCCAGGAAGCAAAGAGAGATCAGGAACAACACGACAGATAAAAGCAGTCTGGGTGTTCTGAAGCTTTCGTTTTTGCGATTTGCGTAAAGAAGGTTGATCAACTTTTGTTTGCTGACGGTAATGGTGTTGAAGATCATCACCAGCAGGAAAACAAGTCCAAAATAGATCGCGGTTTTGATGACCGCCGACAAGGAAAACACAAAACGAAAGTTTGTGACGGTTGCTCCCAGCAAGTTGGAGGTTACAAGCGCCATACCCTGCGAGAGGAGCGCGCCGAGCAGTAGGCCGAATAATAACGCGAACAGCCCGACGAGAAGGGTTTCCATAATCAAAACGCGTGAGATTTTACCTTTTTCCATGCCCAGCGTCATATACACGCCAAATTCCTTTTTACGCCGCTTGATCAGAAACCGATTGGCGTAGACGATTAGGAACCCCAAAATAAAGGAGATGAATACGGACACGCTGCTCATGATATTCCCCAACAGCTTAAAAATTTCTGCTTGACTTTGCGTGATCTCCATCATGGTCTGCTGGCTTTCCAGTGCGTTGAAAATATAGAAAATACAAACGCCGAAGGTGAGAGTCAAAAAGTAGATGGTGTAATCGCGGATACTCTTTTTGACATTTCGCGCCGCCAAATTAATCGACGTCATTGCCGTCACCGCCCAACAGGCTCATCACCTCAATAATTTTGTCAAAGAATTGTCTGCGTGTTTCCTCGACGCGTACCAACTGATGAAACAACTTCCCGTCCCGGATGAGTAGGATTCGGT
>JAISRJ010000168.1 GCA_031273705.1 Clostridiales bacterium | reverse complement strand
GATAAATTTATAGAATTTCATAAGGTGATATAAAATGAACATAAGTGATTTTGAAATTGGTGAGAAAATTTTCATCATCGCGGAATTATCCGCCAACCATGGGCACGACATAGAAATTGCGAAAGAAACAATAAAGGCGGCAAAAGAAGCAGGGGCGGATGCTATTAAAATTCAAACCTATACCGCGGATACATTAACAATCGACTGCAGCAGTGAATTCTTTCAAATAAATGGCGGAACTCTCTGGGATGGACGAACTCTGTATGATTTATACAGTGAAGCGTATACACCATGGGAATGGCAAAAAGAACTTATGGAATACGCAAATGAAATAGGTTTGATATTTTTTTCAACACCCTTTGACAAAACGGCGGTCGATTTTTTATCGGACTTAAATGTTCCGGCATACAAGATAGCGTCGTTTGAAATTGTAGATATACCACTTATAGAATATACCGCTTCTAAAGGAAAACCGCTCATAATTTCTACCGGTATAGCCTCATTGGCAGAGATAGAAGAAGCGATTAGCGCTTGCGACCGCATGGGCAATCAAGAGATTATTCTCTTAAAGTGCACATCATCATATCCGGCAAAGATTGAAGACGCTAATCTAAGGACCATCCCGAATATGAAAGCGACTTTTGGCGTAGAAGTTGGACTATCCGACCATACTTTGGGATCGACCGTTCCGCTGGTTTCGGTTGCGTTAGGAGCGAAGGTTATAGAAAAACACTTTATACTAAATAAATCAATTGGTGGAGCTGATTTTGGCTTTTCTATGGATGCCGCTGAATTCAAATTGATGGTCGATTCCGTTAGAGAGGCTGAAAAAGCATTGGGCAAGATTGATTATTCTATGACAGAAAGTAAAAAGAAAAACAGAAAAATGGCAAGATCGATTTTCATTACAAAGGATATTAAAAAAGGTGAATTATTTACGGAAGAAAACATACGGTCCATCAGACCGGGAGACGGACTTCCTCCTAAATATTTAAATGAAATCATAGGTAAAACAGCGTCTAAGGATATTGAAAAGGGAACGCCAATGAATTGGGGTTTTTTGGGGGTTAGCGCGCGAAAATCTGATGAGACATAATTTTCTCCGCGCATCTATAGCAATCTCAATAGCGACAGTTATGTTGCGAATACTCGGTTTTTTAAGAGAAGTTGTGCTTGCGGCGACATATGGCGCGGGTGTCGTTTCTGACGCGTTTGTTATTGCTATGACTCTGCCGGGTATTGTGCTGGCTGTTATAGCGGGCGCTATTAACACTCTGTACATACCGCAATACAATAACATAGAAGGCGATAAATCTAATTTTACCAATACATTATTAACATTGTTATTTATCGCGGGATTAATATTCTCAATCACGCTTTCTCTTTTCCCAGAAACTCTCGTTTATATATTCGCGTCAAACATCGCGCCGGATGCTTTTAGACTGGCTACAACATTCTTACAAATAATGGTTTGGTCGGCGATACCTCTGCTTCTTACCGGCATTTTCAGGTCATATTTGCAAATGAAGTCGATGTTTTTTATGGCTATGATTTCAGACGCGCTGGTAAATATATTCGTAATATCATTCATCTTAGCAAGTAATTACTCAAGAAATTTGATTCTATTGGGTATTGGTTCGGTTATCGGCAATGTGGCTTCGATGTCAGTACTGATGCTACTAAGCCGGCGAAACGGGTTGAAATATCGCCCAAGGCTGGATTTAAACGACGAACATGTTAAAATGTTATTTAGGCTCACCCTGCCCTTGTTATTAACAACGGCTGTATCTGAAATAAACCAAATAGTGGATAAAAATTTGGCCTCTTCTTTGGTATCCGGTACGGTATCTTCTTTAAGCTATGCCGGAAAGATTAACGCCGTTATTATTTCGCTAATCGGAGGTTCTATGGGTATCGCCTTGTTTCCAAAGGCATCCGAATTAGCCGCCTCGGGTGATATTGACAGATTAAAGCGTCAATTTATTATGTGTTTCAAAAATCTGTTTCCTTTACTTTTGCCAATGACAGTCGGAATGTTTTTGATGGCGCAACCGATAATCAGGATCCTTCTTGAGCGCGGCGCGTTTGAACCGGAAGATACCAGGCGTACGGCAGAATGCTTGCAAATGTACACTTTAGGTATAATAGCCGCGAATTTCAATAATCTGGTAACCCGTGTATTTCATGCTTTGCGGCAAACTAAATGGCCGGCTGTAATGTCGGCAATTAGTATTACTGTCGGTATAATACTAAACCTTTTATTTATTAAAACAATGCAGCACCGCGGTCTCGCGCTCGCGACAAGTATATCTACTACTCTGTGTTTTGTATTGATGTTAATTACACTTAGGAAACGGATTGGTTTGTTGGGAATGCGCAGTCAGTTGCCGGAATTTGCAAAAATTACGACGGCTTCGTTAATCATGGGGGCGCTTGTGTGGTTTGCCATGCGATTATTCGCGGTTATGAACAGCAACTATATAAACGGTCTTATAAAATCATTGCTGATAGCGGGCGGCGGCGCGTTGATATATTTCATTATTCTGGCTGTATTGCGAGTGGAATGGATATGGAATATTGCAGCCTACATAAAAAAGTTTAGTCAACGTAGATTTTAGCACTGATGCTGAGAAGCCGGTTATGTTTTTCCATCTTATTTTGGCTGTTATACCCGCAAGCGAAATCATTTGCCATCCGTACGGTTTTTTTAGCACAATACCTCATCAGACGGCTACTTGCGTACCTGCGGGTACGCGGCGCAGCCATCTTCTTTGTCTTGCGCCAAAAATTCTCGTATGTCATTGGCAATGCTTACGCTCGTGAGTATAAGTATCGGCGGCGGAAGTATAGTCAAACTAATTTATAAAACTAATTTATATTAAAAAAATTAATAAATCCTGATTTTATCCCCCAAATCGGTTATGATTATGTCGACGAGAAAGGGGGATTCTATTGAAGGCTAAAGAAGTGCTGGAATTGTTACGAATTTCAAGACCGACGCTTTCAAAATATGTTACGACTGGAG
>JAISRJ010000180.1 GCA_031273705.1 Clostridiales bacterium | reverse complement strand
TCACTGCTGTGGATAAAATAATCAGCGAACCATTTTTTTATAACATCCTGCCGGTAACCCGCGCAGATAATAAACTCATTAAACCCATAATGGGAATAAATCTTCATAATATGCCAAAGGATTGGCATACTTCCGATCTCGATCATTGGTTTGGGACGCAGGTGAGATTCTTCGCTTATGCGGGTTCCAAGTCCACCCGCCAGAATTATGGTTTTCATGTCAAGAATTTTCTGTATGGATTTGGGATTGCAACTTTACTCTTAGAAATATAAATACCAGTGAAGTCTTTAATTTTTATAATTGATTCAAAATAAAAACCACTCTGAATAATGTCAGAATCTTTATATTTCAGCAGAAGTTCTTTTTTATTTACTGCTTTAGATAGTGAAGAGTGGGTAGTAGCTCCGCCAAGCAACGTAACTACAGGTGAACAATCTCTAAAGAATTTCAACTGCTCATCTGGATAATAGATTCTATTGCCTAAATTACTTACATCATCAATTTCCATAACAATAATCTTAAATCCCTTATTCATACATAAAAAAAGTTGTTTAAAATACTCTTCAGTTAATACGCGACCATCTCCACAAGAAAGCACATAATCCGCCTCATCAATACCAATAAAGAATGTATCTATAGTCTTTACATAATAAGGAGTATCTGATGGATAAAAATGATAGTTAATATCCAACCAATTATATTTTTGCTTATAGTCACTAATAAGATTCTTCGTTCTATCATCATCGCTAGAATCTAAAATATTTATAGAAATATTATATTTTTCTAAAAAGTTAATCTCATACTCCAAAGTGTATTTTAATATTTCGCACCTGTCTTTAGTTGGTATATTCATTAATAATTTCAAATTTTATCCTCCTTATCGTATGTATATTTATTGCTCAGCTCAATAAAAATTTAAATCCTCCTAAAAATATTAGTATTTTTTGGATTAAGAATGTTACACAATATCCATTGTGTAACGTTGCCTTTTTAATTGGCGTAATCTCGGGGTTTATCGACCTCGATTTTTTATTGTCTTTTATTAAACTTTGCCACAGGCTATAAAATACTCCGATATATATCAGGTTTTCCGCCAATGTTACACAATGGATATTGTGTAACGTTGCCGGAAATTATCTTACCTGAAACTATTTTAGAGGGAGGATTTAATTATAAAAACTACTCAACCGATCCGCAATCAGAATCAAGTAATAGAACTCGCTGCCTATTTTCTGAACCGCGGCCAAATTAGAAACCATGTTCTTATTGTAATGGGCGTTCACACCGCGCTGCGTATCTGTGATCTGCTTAGCCTGATATGGGACGACGTTTACGATTTTGATAATATGTATTTCCGCAAGAGTCTTACGCTAACCGAGCATAAAACACATAAGAGCAAAACCGTCATGCTAAACGATAAAGTTATTGACGCACTGACGGCTTTCAAGTATGAAGCCGAACGCGGACGCTTTTTGATGATGAGCGGCAAGGGGGACAATAAACCCATCAGCCGTCAGCAAGCGCATCGCATTATTAGCGTGGGAGCGGAAGCCCTGGGTTTTGGGTTTAAGGTATCTTGTCATTCGCTTCGTAAAACATTCGGCTATCTTGCTTGGAGAAACGGCGTGTCACCGGCGATTATCCTAAAAGTTTATAATCACACGTCACTCGCGGTAACGCAGAGGTACCTCGGCATTACACAGGACGACTTGGACGATTGCTATCGCAAACTTGCGGAACTGCTTTAGCCGCTTATCATAATATATCACAATATAAGGAAAAAGAAAAGAATTAAATACACCGCTGCCAACGGAATTTGCAAGGTATGATTATTTGTTTAGCTATAGCAGCTTCACAAATAAACGGAAAAGTTAAGCGGCTAAAACGTCGATGCCTTCGTCGCTCTCACTCGCGTACGCGCCGTTCGCTGTTCTTAGTCTTATCCGTTTTATCCCGCTTCCTTTTCCGTTATTTTGTGAAATTTCTATAGGAAACCTGTTCGGATTTCGATTTAGTGAACTGCATACTACCTCGCGGTTCACCTTGTTCGTTATACTTACCGCAGTGTTACTGCCTCTAGCCTTGTGAATTTGTCCTATTCATGTGCCAAGCATCACATGCGTGTCGATGTGAGCCTCACTTACCGGAGAAATTTAGACTTGAAAAGTAAATCCCCGTCGTTATCCCCGCCTTCTTATGGTATTGACATCTGAATAAAATTGTGATAGCATTCTGGTAGATTTAGGAATTTTACTGGACAATTTCTACATACGAGAATAGCGTTCCGGTATAAATTTGGTCATGTAGCCTATCATGGAGGGAGGGGTTATGATTTGAAAGTGTTGAGGAAACATAAAAAGACTTTGGTTCTGGCCAGTATGATGCTGCCCGGGGCGATATGGCTGATTTTAATTCGCTATCTGCCAATGTTCGGAATTATTATCGCGTTTAATGACTATCGCGTTTACTCAAAGGCGCCTTCGCTTGTAAATAATATTATTCACAGTAAATGGAATGGAATAGAAAACTTCAGGTTTATGTTCAGTACAACCGACGCGTTTATGATGATTAGAAATACTTTGGGGTACAATGTGTTTTGGATATTCATAACACTTGTGGTAAGCGTGACTTTCGCTATTTTGCTGAACGAGGTAACGAAGAAATTCGCCGCTAAGATTTATCAAACACTAATGTTTTTTCCGTACTTTTTAAGCTGGGTTATTGTAAGCTATTTCCTATTCGCTTTTTTGGCTCCCGGAGAAGGATTAATCGTAAACTTTGCCGAAAACACGGGTTTGGCGCCGATGAATTGGTATAATAATCCAACTTATTGGCCGCAAATTTTGACTATTTCTAATCTTTGGAAAAATGTAGGTTATTCCTGTATTCTTTACTTGGCCGCTATTACCGGCATAGACGCGACTCAGTCGAGGCGGCTAGTATCGATGGGGCAAGCAAGTGGCAGCAAATTTGGCATGTGACCATTCCGCATATCCGTACTATGGTTATTATTTTACTTATTATGAGTGTCGGACGCATTTTTAACAGCGACTTTGGTCTGTTCTATTCCCTGCCGATGGACTCCGGTCCATTATATCCCGCAACGCAGGTTATTGATACATATGTTTACAGGGCATTAGAAAAAATGCACGATGTCGGCATGAGCACCGCGGCCGGGCTGCTTCAAAATGTAGTCGGGTTTATATGTATAATGACGACGAACGTAATAGTTAAGAAAGTCGATCCGGAGAGCGCGTTATTCTAAAGGGGGCGTACATGGAAGCTAGGGTTAAAATCAGGAGAAACAAGCGGCTTAACAGCGTAAGCCTCCCTGTTGAAGTGGCTATACACATACTTTTGGGTTCGTTTGCGTTGGCTTGCGTTATTCCGTTTATTTTCGTTGTGATAATTTCTTTTACCAGCGCTGACAGTATTAGGGCGAACGGATATTCCTTTTTTCCGTCTGAATGGTCAACTCAAGCGTATAAGTATGCTTTCGATTTAGGACGGCAATTGTGGCTGAGTTATTTCAACAGCTTTTTTGTTACGATTGTAGGAACGTTTTCCAGTGTTTTAATATGTATACTGTATTCATACGGCTTGTATCGCAAAGATTTTAGATGGCGTAAATTTTTCGCGTTTTTCGCTTTCTTTACTATGATTTTCGGCGGAGGGCTTGCGCCTACGGTCATGGTGTGCAGAATGCTTGGGCTGTCGAATAACTATGCCGCTCTTATTGTGCCTATGCTGGTCAGCCCGTTTAATTTTATTGTAATGCGGACGTTCTTTACATCTAATGTGCCCGAATCACTTATAGAGGCGGCTAGTATCGACGGCTGCGGGGAGTACAGGGCGTTGTTTCAAATAGCGGTGCCGATTGCAAAGCCGGGTATTGCCACAATCGCGCTGCTTAACGCGCTGGCTTATTGGAACGAGTGGTTCCTGTCGCTGTTGTATATAGAAAATGATCGTTTAATACCGTTGCAATATTTTTTAGTCAGATTGCAGAGAAATATAGAGTTTATAGTTAAGAACAGTTCACTTTTGGGTGTTGAAGCTGTAAACGCGGTAAAAAACATGCCCAGCCAAAGCTTAAGAATGGCGCTTTGCGTGTTTATTGTAGTGCCGATAGCCTTTGCTTATCCGTTTTTTCAAAGGTACATAATTTCCGGATTGACTATCGGAGCGGTTAAAGAGTAAGTTTTTCAGATATTTTAGGCAATAAAATAAATTGCCTTTTAATATAAATTAAGGAGGAATATTTTTATGAGGAGAATCTTAGCACTATTTTTAGCTATTGCGATGGGGTCGGCGTTACTGGCGTCATGCACCAGTAGGCAGTCGACTTCCGGCGGTAACGCGAGCGGACTGGCGGCTTCCGGCGATAACGCGAGCGGCGGCGGTGAACTCGCCCCGGCTACAATCACCGTACTATTTACCGGCAGTACCGTCAGCGACGACGCTAAGGTCGTCGAGGCTGTAAACGCTCGACTGAAAGAGCTGGGCACCGGCATTACTTTTAAACCGATTTGGGGAACATGGAGTGATTTTGATTCTAAGGCGACAACCGCGCTGGACACGGGAGATGCCAATATTGACATAATGTTTACCGCTTCATGGTCGGCGAACAACTATATATCATACTCTAAAAAAGGCGGTTTTGTTCGTCTGGACGACCCGGAAAACGATTTGCTCGCCACATACGGCCAAGAGGTTAAAGCGGCTGTACCGCAAGTGCTTTGGGATGGTTTTACGATTGACGGTAATGATGGCAGGGGTATTTACGCTGTTCCCGGATATAAGGATTACGCGCAAATGTACACTTGGGATATAAATAATACACGGCTGTCCGAGCTGGGATTCAACTACGACGATTTTGAATGGAACTCAGATACCTTTTATGATTCACGCTTTGATGAAGCTATGGCTGCCGCTAAGGCACAATACGGCGATGATTTTTTCCCATTGGCCATAGAGGCGGAACCCGCGGCCAGGCATTTAAATAATCACGACGCTGATCCCTCGGGAACGATTCTGTACTTGGGTTTTGATCCCGCGGATCCATCTAAACCCGAAAAGCCGGTTATAACGTCGCGTTATGACGAGCCGGGTTATGAGAAATACATAAATAAAATTCGTGAATATTATTTGAAGGGATACATTGATCCGCGAAGCGCGAACGCTCAGCAGGCTAGTGATGCCTTGACCGCGCAGCGTTTGGCGGGCGAATACCTGTTCAGTACGCAGACTTATGCTTATGGATATGATAAAACGGCGTCTTTGGAGCGCGGTATCGATGGGAGATTTCCACCGATAAGCAAGGCGATTGTTTCGACGGGTTCTGTACAAGGCGCGGGATACGGTATTTCTATTTATTCTAAAAACCAGCCGCAGGCTATGCAATTTTTGAATCTGTGGTATACGGATTCAAAGTTGGCGACTTTGCTGGCGTATGGTTTAGAAGGCACGACATATACTACCAATGCGGATACTACTATTACGTTTACGGACGCGAGAGCTTCCTTCCTGCCATGGAGAAATGGAATGGGCAATATTTTTATTCTGCCTCCGGAGCAGGAATCGGGACCCAATTACTGGAAAGAATTTGAAGCATATAATAACGCGGGTGTAGCGACCGCACTGATAGGCTTTGTATTCGATCCAGAACCCGTAAAGAATGAAATCGCCGCGGTTACAAATGTTCATGCCGAATATATGCTTCCGCTGCTTGTAGGCGCGGTTGATCCCGCCGAGAAGCTGCCGGAGTTTAAAGAAAAACTTAACGCGAATGGAGCGCAAAAGATTATCGACGAATTCAACAAGCAGGTCGAGGCATTTTTAAGCGTGAAATAAACCTTGCGCCTGCGGGTATAAATTTACTAAAGGACTGCCGGAGGTTAATTTAAGTGACAGATAATGGACATAAGAAAGAATTTGGATGGTGCTTTATCGGCGCAGGTTCGATAACCCATAGAGTTATGAAAGATATGCCGTTTACGAAAAACAGTTATCCCGCCGCCGTTTGGTCGCGGGATTACAAGAACGCTTTAAAATTCGCAGAGCAATATGATTGCAAAGCCTATAAGGACGCGGACGAAGCTTTGCGGAATCCGGATGTGAAAGCGGCCTATATCGCGACGCCACATCCGTTTCATAAAGAATTTTCTTTAAAAGCTTTGGAGAAAGGTATTCCGGTTTTGTGTGAAAAGCCTATCTCCATATCTTATACCGACACAAGGGAAATGATTGAAACCGCGCGTAAAAATAATGTGTATTTAATGGAAGGCATGTGGACCAGACACAATCCTTGTGTAAAAAAGGCTCTGGAATGGATTGCGGACGGACGAATTGGAAAAGTCGTTTCGATGAATGTTTCTTTTGCGTTCTCCACGCCCTATAATCCGGATTCCCGGCTGTATAACGCCGAGTCCGGAGGCGGCGCTCTTTTGGATGTAGGCGTATATACTATTTCATTGGCGCAATTTATGTTTGGAGAGGCACCATCTAACCTAAGTATCACGGCGCTAAAAGCGAAAAATGGAGTGGATTGCGCGAACGCAATAACTTTGACCTATGGGGATAACGCTATAGCCCGTTTGTTTAACGCAATATCTGTCGCCGAACCGGACGACGCATATATATACGGAGATAATGGATATATTTTCCTCCCGCATTTTTGGGCACCGAAATCGGTTATATTAAAACGCAAAGATGATAAAGAAACATACGCTCCGGGATTTTCGGGCGAGGGTTTCCAATTTGAGTTTGATACGGCCGCAGATGATATCTTGAATAAGAAAAAAGAAAACAGTCTGCTAACTCACGAGCATTCACTGTCTGTTATGAGAATTATTGACGAAGCGCAAAGGGAGTTGTAAGTTTAGCGCCAATCCCCCCTACAATGAGGGGAATTGTAAGGGGGATGGCTTTATTCCATCAGGCGGCGCCAGGGACTACTGTGTTACGGTTTCCAAACCTCTTTCCTGCTTTACAGTTAATGAATCCAGCAAGAGATGCAGGTACATAATGCCGTCGTCCTCAAATTCTTCCAAAACCCCTACGCATTCCACCCATTCACCTTGTTTGGGAAATTCCTTATCCCAATATACTTCAAAGCCAACATTTTGATCTATACCGCAGCAACCGGGTCCGTACCTGATTACAGAATAATACTTTTCACCGTTTTCCAGGTTTTCCACTATATTAAAAATACCTTCATACTTAAATGTCTTGCCCAAATAATCCGGGGTGTTGTAGTAAACGTCATTTGCTTGAGCTACAAATAACTTTTCTTTTATTTCAATAATTTCCCCATCCGGGCGAGTGAACTCTCCATGTATCGCGGGAACGGCATCGTTGGGTGCTGGAGTCGCATTGTTTTCGGGAACGGCTTCGGGAGCGGCGCTATTATCAGCGTCAGCACTTTTCTTTTGCTCTGATTCAATAATCAGATTGGATTTGTCCGCCTTCGCGAATCCATCCTGATTCGCGGATTCCGCCTCATATGATTTTTGCGGGGTGGCTTCGGAGCAGCCGGTAAGCATGACGACCGCGCTTAATGAAATCAAGAATAAAATCGGAATGAGTTTCTTCATTACGTTACCTCCGTTCACTATGCTACGCATGTGCCTTTCTAAATTGGGTAAGATACTGTATACCCCAAAATAACGCAAACGCGAATACATTAACCAAAACCACACTCGCGCCGGTCGGCAGCCCATATGGGGCGGCATAGGATATGACCAACCCGATAAAATAACAAATAAGCGATACTATAGCCGAGCATATAGTAACACTCAAAAAATTCTTACAAATTCGCATGGAAGTCAGCGCCGGAAAAATAATAAGGCTGGAGATTAGCAGCGCGCCCATCATTCTCATGCCCAATACAATAGTAATTGCGGTGAGTAAAGCGATAAACATATTGTATAATTTAGTTCTCACGCCCGTAGCTTGCGCGAATGTTTCATCGAAAGTGATGGCGAAGATCTTATTATAGAATAAAACAAACAGTGTAAGTACGATCACAGCCAGCGCGACACTTAAATAGACGTCACTTTTGGTCATAGCCAATATACTGCCGAACAAATAATTACACACATCCGTATTCATGCCGGTTGTAAGAGAAATT
>JAISRJ010000173.1 GCA_031273705.1 Clostridiales bacterium | reverse complement strand
CGGCTCCGCTTTGACCGTTTATATAATCCATTATAAACTGCCGCAGTTCTTTGTCTTTTTCAAAACCATTCTTATTAGCCGCCGCCGCAGTATCTACCGCGTTTTGGTCACTATCATTGCCGGAACGACCTTCGGTGCCGATAACAGCGCCGCTGGCTATAGCCGCCCCATAACCGCTGTTATTACCGGAATCTCTGTTAAACCAATCGGCCACCGAGGTGGCACCCGTAACAAAACCCGCTCCCGTTACTGGCAATACGCTAACCGAGCCGCCGCCCGATCGGCTTTTTTTCTCGAATAAATCTGACTTGATTCTGGCAAGATCAGCTATAAACTCATTTTCGTTTTTTTCATATTGCATAACGGCGGTATCGATAAACATTTTATGCTGTTCCAAGTCGCTATCCACCGACTTAATGCCGTTTTCAATATTTGATATGTACGAATTAAGCTGACCTTGGCGTTTAACTTCCCAATCTAAACCTCGGCTGGCTCTGGAAAAATCACTGTCAATCGCCACAGCCTTTTTTTTGAGAAGTTCCAGCTTATTACTAAGCTGACCCAGATATGAAAGCTCCACATATATCTCTTCAGCCATCACACCACCTGTTCTCATATATTCTCTCTATAACGGTTTCAAAAACCCGGTTTATCTCGCTTCTTTTTTGTTTATTTTACGAGAGCGCTCTATATTCAGCTATTGATGAAAAGGTTTTTTAAACTAAAAACTTTATTTTCATTGCGGCCGCCTAAATTTTTAACGGCGACAGCGGAGATGTTGTCGTCCGCCGGCAGCTTGAAAATAATATAATCCCGTATTTTGTTAAGCCCATGCTGCAATGAGGTATTGCGAAAATACTTAGGAATAGAACGCTGTTTTATGTATTTATATAAGCCGTCGCTGCATAACATCAGCATTTCTCCAACCGCGATGGTATTAACGGATAGATCGACGAAAAAGTTTGTTTTATTGCCAATGCAATTGGTTAAGATATGACCCTTGGGATGGGTTGCGGCCTTCTTCTTGCTTATTACCCCGGCTTCCACTTGCTTCGCGACCCACGTATGATCGGTCGTTAATATATTGGCGGATCTGCGCTTGATATTATAAATCCGGCAGTCTCCAACATGCCCAATAACATATTTATTATCTTTAAAATAAGCCATTGTGAGTGTAGAACCCATCATTTTTCCCAACAATCCGGATTGCCTTAAAACCATATCATTCGCGCTGTAAAAGAGATCATATAATGAAAAATTAGCTTTTGTAGGTTCCGGTCTATCGCCGCTTGCGGATATGATATGTTCCATCCACCAATCAGCCAATTGCCGCATACAGATTTCCGCCGCGCGTTCGCCGTCAGATAAACCGCCCATGCCATCGGCTACGGCGTACAACGCATATGTAGTGCCGTCTATATCCGCCGATTCTAAGAAGACCCTGTCTTGATTCACGCTTCTGCGCTTTCCGACATCGGTAAGTCTTCCGGTTTCAAAGCTAATCATCTTTATTTACCGCCAAACTGTAATGAAAGCAACGACGACCCCAACTTTATTTCGCAGCCAGCCGTAATTCGGGCGGAATTATCTATACGCATACCATTAATACTGGTACCATTTTTAGCGTTAATATTCTGGAGTACAAGAATGTCGCCTTCCCAACGCAACTGACAATGCTCCCTGCCTAAATAAATATCGCTTGTAATACATATATCACACACACTATCTCTGCCGATTTTGATAGAATCGGATGTCATTTCAAACATCTTTAGCACATTTCCAACTGAATAGCTGATAATTACACGTTCGTGTTTGTATGAAGACGACATCGGAGTGTCGAGCATTTGGGTTTCACTACCCGTAAAACCCGGCGCACCCATTTGCTCTATACTTACCGTTCCTTGAAAGTTGCCGTTGTTATTATTTGCGGACTGTCTGTTATTATAATTTGCAGAGCTGTAATTGGCGTTATAACCGGGGCTGTGAGAACCACCAAAATCTACATCCTTACGGCCGCTCCTATCTTTCATTGCTAAATCCATATTATCAACTTTTTCGGTTTTGGAATTTAGAGTATTATATTCTTTACGGTCTTTTGAATGATCCTTGTTTCTGGTAGCCAGCATAACAATGACGACGACTATAAGAACCAGCAGGAAAAAAGCGATAAATATCAGCATAATTGTCATAGGATCAATAATATTAACTTGCACAGAATACCCCCTAACCTAAGATAGCACCCCCGGTTTTGGGGGTGCTGGAATTATCTGTCAAATATTGTACTTTCATTCAATCTTGAAACATCGGTTTTGTTCGCTTCCTCTGTAGTTTCATAAGCGGTCGCGGCTTCCTCAAGGAATCTCTTGTACTCGTCCAGCACAATCTGATAATCTTGGAAATTATCGCCAAGAGCGTTGTATCTGGCTTTGAACTCTTCCGAAGCCGGACCATCCCAATATTGGTCCACAACCGCCATGTGTCTGCTAATGTCATTTAGGTTTATGCCAAACTCGTTCTTTAAAGAAGTAAGCTGCGTAGCCGCCTCTCTCAGTTGCCTTGAATCTACTTGTATTAAAGCCATATGTATCCCCTTCCGGATATTTTTAATAGCCCAGCGCTAACGCGCGGGGTTTTCGCCCCTTCATAGAGGTGTGGCGCGACGCCGAGATGGTTTTTTTGATATTAAATCCTACTTGCCAATCTCCAATTTACCTGCTCTTGCGACCAGATCTTTTTCATTGTTTTCGTATCTCTGCGCAGCGCTTCTCAGATATTCGGAGTACTGTTGAAGCAGTTTGCTAAGGTTTGTAAAATCGTTCTGGAAACCGTCCATGCGTTGTCCGTACTTTTGAGCGGATTCGGCCTTATAGCCGCAGCCTAATAAAGTGTTCTTAACGTTATAGATCTTTGTTACGACAGCATTTACCTGGCTTATCTCGCTGTCAACATGACTTGCTTCGGTTCTCAGTTGCTCGGGTGTTACTTTTAATTGGATAGCTGCCATGTTACTTCCTCCTAGATTTAAATAAATTTGGTTTATACCTGTTAAAGTTCCTGAAATTGGTACTGTTGAAACCGGTATTGTAATGCTGACTGCCACTTTTTTGTTTCTCCATGCTTTGATTCATATTGCGAAAAGGCGCAATTACGACAATAGACCGCCTGTCAGCGCATTTGCTTCCTGCTCCGCCTGTTTTAAGCCGACCGCCGTAGTTTCTACCAGCAGTCCGACATTCTCCATATCTTTGGATGTTTTGCGGATGGATTCACGAAGTATCTCGCATTGCCTGGCATACGCTTGGGCAGCTTGCCCTCGCCAATGGGGCGTAAGTTCCAAAGAGAGGTTATCCACGTCAGCGGCAAGCTGTTCCAAATCCCCCGCCAAACTGTTGATAGCAGCACCTCTGCGCAATTGGTCGTCATAGTCAATCTTAATCAAAGGTGTTCCCCCAATCCCCTCTAACCGCCGACATAATCGCCGGACTTATGACAATACTTACAGTGCGCGGGAGCAGACGCCTTACCCAAGCAAACGTTTTTTGATCGGAGTTTGTTTCGCCGTAACCGGAAAGATAGTCAGGTACAGGCAACCCATCTTCGTCGCCGCTTTCCGTTTGCATATACGCGTCACGTGTTTTTAACAAGTATACCCTATGATTTTCTAGGGTACGCTCCAGTTCCAACAATTGCTCCTCTATGCTCGACAGCTTTTCACATAAGACTTTATCAGCCAGTAGCTTAGGATGAATGTTTTTGCTGAGGGCCTTATACCTAATTAAAACGCTGTTAAGTCGGGTGCGATATTGAAGAATTTCCAGAGCCGCCTCGGTTAAACTGGCGAAGTATATAAACAATTCGTCAGGCATGACACGCCTCCCGCCCACCTGCCATCCGTTTGACTTTTGATTTTTGATTTTTGATTTTTGACAATGCATTTTTTTCTGTCGCTCGCGCCTTACATATACATAATAAATCGGATTGGAATTTTGATCCACTAATCCTGATAAGTCGCCGCAAATCATTGACGGATTGCAAAAATATGTCATTTATCAGCCAGCCTCTCGGCGACGTCATGCCGAAAGCCCCGTGAAACAGGTAATTGCGCGCCATTTTCCATTATGATTAGCATATCATGCAGGTTGACCTCTTTTACCCACTTCCCGTTTACAATAAAACTATTGTGACAGCGGACGAACGGTTCTTTTAATTCTTCCGCCAGACTGGTTAATGTATTATAGTAGCCGTACCGTTTTGCTTTGGTGTGTACGTAGATCTTTTTCTCAAAGGCTTCTAAATAGAGAATATCCTTATAAGGCACTTTTATGAGTTCCGCCGAAATATTTACGGTTAAATACTGCACGTCTCCGGCTTCTTTGCATAACGTAAGAACATTATTTACTACCTTTTCCACCTCGGACTGATGGAGTGGTTTTCGTATCAGCCCTGCCGGCACAATGTTTCCGGCTAACAGATACAGCGTGAGTTCCACATGAGCCGTAACGAAAATAATATACGCGTTTAACGCGCGTCTGCGCAACCGTCTTGCAAATTCCAACCCGCTGCGTCTTTCAAAGACCAATTCTAAAATAATTACGCTGGGACCGGAATCAAAGTTATAGTTTTCTAATTGCGTGGGCGTAACACCGGCGACACGAATGTTTGGTTTAAGCTTTTTTATGGTATTTATCAAAGTGTTCGCGTCGTCTCGGTGCTCGTCGCAAATAAATACATTCAGCATAAGCCCTTACCATTTACCGGCTATGGGCGCTGTGTTCTGATTACCGTGCACAAACCGTTGTCTATTAAATAACCCTGACCTGCTTCGTAAGTCACGCTTGCCTGCTGATACGTCATATTCAGGTTGTAGACATTCTGCGAACCCGCCGCGCCACCCAGCAACAGACCATATCTGCCGGTAAACACAGCGCCGTAAGCGGGAGAGTTCATATAGCGTTTAATAGACTGACTGTTGGCGGATACAATAAACATTGCGCCGGTGTCGTTGCAGTTCTTGATTATCTGAGCAAAATCGTTCAGGCTTTGCTCGGATGCCTTGTCAAAGAAATTCTCAAAATCGTCGATAATGATTACGAGCGGATCGAACTGTTTAATAAAAGATTTCGCGTCAAACTGTTCGCCTTGGCTGTCCTGCTCCGCCCAAAAAGTCTTTTTGCGAGCGACCAATATCGTCCGAATATCTTCGACCATTTTATCCATATCGTCCGGCTTGTTGGCGTATCTGACACTTGAGGATTTACCCAAAAACTTGCGGCACAGTTCAAACAGACTGTTGTCGTTGTTGTCTATAACATAAACGTCCCAATTCAAAATAGATTGAGCGGTCAGAATTACAGTAGATAAAAATTCGGTCTTGCCGGTTCTCGACTCGCCGATAACGGTCATAGAGAATCTTTCATAAATATCTATCCGCGACATTTCGGCTTCGGCGACATCAAGATCGGAAGAGC
>JAISRJ010000142.1 GCA_031273705.1 Clostridiales bacterium | reverse complement strand
AAGTATCATCATTTAAAAAATGATAATATTTAAGTAATTCTATAGTCTGGTTTATAATATCATCCGGATAGTGTACCGCCAATTTCTTTTTTATTTGCAATTCGCTTAACGCTTTATAGCTCAAATAATTTAAAGCCCGCTGATAGGCTTCCGCCAGCGGGTATTTTATTTGAGCTTTAGATTCTTTAGCTTTAGATTCTTGGGGTTTATTATTACTCATACAATATCAGTGTCGAAACTATCATTGTCGTCTTGGCAAATTAATTCTTCTATAAGCAGATCTTCTTCTGTAATCTCCGGCTCTGAATTCAAGTCGCCGGGTTCTATGTAATTATCCGGCGACGTTAACGCTTCCAGTTCTTTCAGCCCATATTCCTTACGCGCGCGGTTCTCTATTTCGTGAAGGATCTCGGGATTAAGCCGCAGAAATTCCTTGGCGTTTTCTCGACCTTGCCCCAGCCTGTTTTCTTTATACGCAAACCACGAACCGCTTTTTTCCACAATGTTCATAGTAGTCGCAAGATCCAAAATATCGCTTATGCGGCTGATCCCTTCGCCATACATAATATCAAACTCGCATGACTTAAACGGAGGGGACACCTTGTTCTTAACAACTTTAACACGCACTCTGTTGCCAATAAAATCCGAGCCTGACTTAATTATATCTATCTTTCTAATATCCAACCGTATACTGGCGTAGAATTTAAGAGCTTTACCGCCGGTAGTAGTTTCGCCGGGTACATAACCGCCGATCTTGTCACGCAGTTGATTGATGAAAATGATGATGCAGTTTGTTTTTCCGATAAAAGCCGTTAATTTGCGCATTGCCTGAGACATAAGCCGCGCCTGTACGCCCATATGGCTTGCGCCCATAGCGCCTTCTATTTCCGCTCGTGGAACCAGTGCGGCTACGGAGTCGATTACAATAATATCAATAGCGCCGGAACGCACCATTTCTTCCGTAATGCTAAGAGCTTGCTCGCCGTCGTCCGGCTGAGATATGTACATTTCATCTATGTTTACACCCAGTTTACTGGCATATTTGGGATCTAAAGCGTGCTCGGCGTCTATGTAAGCCGCTATACCCCCTAATTTTTGGGCCTCCGCGACGGCATGAAGCGCCAACGTGGTTTTTCCGGAGGATTCCGGTCCAAAAACTTCTATAATACGTCCTTTGGGCAGCCCGCCCACACCCAGCGCGACATCCAAGCTTAGCGCGCCGGATGGGATAGCCGGAATATGTTCCAGTCCTTTTTCGTTGAATTTGAAGATCGAACCCTTACCATATGATTTTTCTATATTTGAGATAGCCATGCTTATGGCTAAATCCCTCGGATCCGATTCGACTTTCTGTTCCGGCTCTTCTTTCGCTTTTTTCCTTTTCTTGGTTTTTGTTTCTTCGTCCTTTTTAGTTTCAGCCATTAGCGCCTCCAATTTATATATCTTTCAACGACTGCAATAAAAATTCCAT
This sequence comes from Clostridiales bacterium, assembly GCA_031273705.1. GTDB lineage: Bacteria > Bacillota > Clostridia > Lachnospirales > WQUN01 > JAISGK01. Next base: position 2,554 of record JAISRJ010000142.1, on the reverse strand, counting down.
CGCGAGCTTGACCGCTTTATTTCTGACGGCCGATCGGTCGCCGGTAAGCCGCAACTCTTTTGTCGAAATCCTTTTGTTAACACTTAATCCTATATATACCAATCCTACGGGCTTTTCGTAAGAACCTCCGCCGGGACCGGCTATGCCCGTTGTAGAAATGCCCACACCAGCGCTTGCTGTTTTCGCGACGCCGGACGCCATTTCCGCCGCCGTTTGCGCGCTTACCGCGCCATATTTGTCAAGTGTTTGTTTTGTTACACCCAACCGCGCGATTTTAGACTCGTTACTGTAGGCGACCACTCCCTCAGCCAACACAGCCGAAACGCCCGGATAATCAACAAACCCGGCTGTAAGCAATCCGCCTGTGCAAGACTCCGCGCAAGCGATTGACAGCCGTTTGTCGATTAGAGAACGGACTATTATGCTTACCAATGTTTCGTTAGAAATTACAATGGATGGCGAAACTTCACACATTTCTCTCGATCTCCTGATTATGGTATATTTACGTAATGATAAAAAATTTGTTACAGATTTATGACCAATAATTTCATATGGATTTATAATTAAAAATCATTTAGAATAATATCATAGATTGTTGTCCTGCGGTCAGGAGGTTTACTATGAGAAGTATGCGTGTTAATGACGAGAATTTCCTAGAATTGTATCTAAAGGAAATATCTCCGCAAATTCAGGAACTGGATATTGTAATCAAATCAATTGGTATTGATGAACCGCTCCCTATGGTCGATGCCTCGACAGCGCTTTGTATTACAATAGACGAACTCAGCGAGATAATGTGTCGGTTAGGTATATCCGAAATCGATAAGCCAGCGTTCCTGCGAATAATGAAAGAGGCGTCAAGCCCCATTTGCAGAATGTATCAACGAGAGTTAGAAGTTGGTTTGCCGTATATTTATACACCGGAAGATATAGCTTATATCTACGAGCTGCCATTGGAAGATGTAAACCAGACGTGTGAGCGGCTTGGCTTAATCTACATAACCTCGTACACATTGCCAGATTTGTTCTGCAACGTACATATTTAGTTATTTGCGGGCGGTCGAGGCGACCGCCCCTACGGTAGGGTGCCCGGTCGATCGACCGGTCGCCCGGGCGGTCGCCCGCGGTTCTCTTTTACGCTTCACAATAAAAATCCGTAATAATAATCGCCACTTCCTCTCCGCAGAACGGGCAAGACACCGAATGAGAGTTTACAGAAATTTCCTGTTGGTTAAGCGTGCTGTCAATTTGAATAGGCTTTCCGCAATTGGGGCACGTATACACTCGATCGTCTCCTTTTACAGAGTTTTTTTTATCAGACTCTTCCCAAATATTCTCCTGTCCTCGTATCAATTTTAATCTTCTCTCCCGAGCTTAAAAACAGCGGAACATAAACGGTTGCGCCGGTTTCTACGGTAGCTGACTTTGTCGCGCCTTGGGCGGTATCTCCTTTAAAGCCCGGCTCTGTCTCAGTTATTAACAGCTCTACAAATAATGGCGGTTCTATACCGAAGACAATGCTGTCATGAGACAGAATCTTAACCATGTCGTTTTCTTTTACAAATTTTAAAGAGTCGCCTATATCCGAGGCATTGATAGCGCTTTGCTCATAATTATCCGTATCCATAAAGTAGTACAAATCCCCGTCTTTATACAGGTATTGCAGCTCTTTCCGATCAATATGCGCTCTTGGCATTTTTTCCGACGGACGGAATGTGCGCTCGACAATGCTTCCAGACTTTAAATTTTTAAGTTTGGTTCGCACGAACGCCGCGCCTTTGCCGGGTTTTACATGCTGAAACTCTAGTACGACAAAAATGTCGCCGTCAAACTCCAGAGTAACACCATTTCTGAATTCACTCGCAGATATCAAAGCTAATCCTCCCTGTTTGTATCCCCAGCGCTAAAGCGGGGGTTTCACCTATTGACAGTATAAGGTAAATCCGGTTTTCTAACAAGAGCCATTATTGCCAAGACATATCCGTACTCTCCCAGACCGCAGATTTGACCCGCGCATACCGGCGCTAAAACAGATGTGTGTCGAAATTCTTCTCGCTTGTGTATATTAGAAATATGCACTTCTATAACCGGTATGGGTACCGCGGCTATCGAGTCGCGCAGGGCGTAACTGTAATGGGTGTACGCTCCCGGATTTATTACGATTCCGTCAATCTTATCATGATGGCATTTTTGTATAAAATTTATCAATTCACCTTCAATATTGGATTGATAAAATACGATACCGCAACCCAGATCGTCCGCCGCCGACCGGATAGAGTTATTTATATCATCCAGAGTGCGATTGCCGTAAATCGACGGTTCTCTAATCCCTGTAAAATTCAAATTGACTCCGTTTATTACAGCTATTTTCATGAGTATGCCTCACCTCGTCAACAAGTCTTTCGATAGATTTACCGGAACAGTTTATTATAAAGTCCGCCGCCGATAAATACATGGCTTCTCGTTCGGAAAACAGACGTCGTATTTCCTCTAAAGGATTTTCGACGTTAAGTAACGGACGACTTGTATCGTCCTTAACATGTTCGTATAATTC